>CAZSUQ010000787.1:0-2933 GCA_964609935.1 uncultured Thermodesulfobacteriota bacterium
ATTCAGATGGCTCTCTCCGGCCAGATCTACGCCCAGGGGGGCGAGTAGTTACTTCGACGCTATACTTTTCCATCGGCAAAATTGCTTCTCGGGAAATCCGGCTTGCCCGGCGTATTCCGACAGGCTCCTAGGCGCATCGCTCCGGACATCGATGCTCATCTCCGCATAACCGCCTTCACCCGGCCCCACCTCGCCGGCAAACCAGGTAACGGTTCTGCTGGCCGGGTTATAGGTGCCTTCAGGACCGATAACCGTGTCATCCGTCACATCCTTCACCGGCCCGACCTCCAGTGTTGCGTCATCCAGGTCCGTATCCAGCGTATCCGTAAAGTAGACCCCAAAGGCGGTCCCCTCTCCCTCGTTCTCGTACTCCAGCTTGTAGTCCAGCTGCTGCCCAGCGGCAACCGGACCCGCAGGGCCGTATTTGATGTTGGGGTCGTGTGCGGTAATGATCTCATTGCAGGTGTCAGAATAGGGGTAACTGTTGAGAATGCCTGCCCCCGAACCCTCCTCACCGGAAGGAGACACGGCGGCGTATCCCGGCTCAGACACGCTCTTATAGCATTCCGAGCAATAACCACTGGGTCTCGGCACGCATCTGCCTGACTGGCATGTCTCACAACGTCCGCACTCTTTGCTCCATGCAAAAAAGTGGATCAGACCTGTCTCCTGATCGCACTTGTATATATCTATATACTCCCTGCTCGACGTCCACTTCACTTTGCACACTCTTTTGTCTTCTGTACAACAAAACTTTTCCCTGTTTTGCCTGCATTCATGGCCGCATTTCAGAATGTCAATGATCTGGCCGAGGAGCGGAACTTTCTTCATAAAACCGAAGCACTTTGTGCAGTGTTCGGCTCCCTGCCCTGCCGTACACTTTGCACAGTCGGCGAGATTGTCATACAGACCGTACGGTTTAATCACGTGTTTCAACAGCCATCCCGGAAGTTTGCCAAACACGCAGTTGTCAATACAGTACTTGAGTATAAGGCAGGCCCGTACGGCCTTGGTATCCTCAAGTGCACGGCGCGTGCCCTCCTCTCCCCACACTTCCGTGGTGCCGTCGTCCAGATCAATAGCGATCCCCACGTCCCTGTCGAAAAAGGAAACCTCCTTCTCCGTCATCTCCATGATCATGGACTCGTCTTCGGTATTGATGAGGAAGCGCATCTTGTCGGCCTCTTTTCCCATCAGCACCATGGTGACGGGCCCATCGCTCGTGGCCATCTTCGTTGCGCTTGCATCCGCAAAGCCCTGGCCCATTGAATCCTCGTGCAGCTGCCTGAACTTCTCATCCGATTCGAACAAGTCGCCGAAATCCTCGGGAGGTAAGACCTCGGAAGAGGAAATCCGTAACGGCTGATAGTCGTGCAATTCCTGCGGGTCCACGAGGTCTTCATAATCCGGGTTCAGATAATGGTACTTGTCCGTGGAGGCGCTTACATAGTGGGCCAGAGCCGGGTGAAAGGTGTGGGCCTCCAGACCCCAGGGAAAGTAGACCTTTGCGCTCAACAGGCCTCTTTCGCCGGGCGTGAGTGTGCCCAGCTTCCAGAACACTTCATGGGTCTGCCACCGGTAGATCCCTCCTCCCGTGCAGGAGACAAACTGGGACAGGTCCTGCAACTCGAGGACAACCACCACCTCTTCAGCGATATCGGCCCCGTTGTTGCTGAAGGCAACCGTGAGATCGATCGTCTGTCCCGGGCTGACCCATGACGGCCCCCACGTGCTGACGCGCAGGTCCGGCATGGGGCGCAGGGCAAGGACGACCCTTTCGAAGGACAGCTCCAGGCATCTCGGAAGCCAAGATACGTCGAGCACGGCCGAGACGATGCCGAAGAGGGGTGCTCCTGACAGGCCGATGGAGTCAACCGTGCCGGGACCGACCCTCTCGTCGTAGGTCCAAATCGATCCGCTTCCAGACTCACTGACATAAGAAGAGAAGGAGAGGCCTTCACCTGCATACGGATTGCCCGGGCCCACAACCCTGAGATGCGTCAGGACCATGTTCAGGGAATCCCCATAATCCCCTGAATCCGTGGCTTCGAGGTCGTCCTGCATAACGTAAAGATTCGTATCCACGTACTCCGAACCGCCCTGATAAGACAGGGTTCCGTCCATGTTGATGATGGACGAGACATCCGCGCCGCCGAGGCGGCCGATGCTCCACGTGGCCTCGTAGCGGTCGTATATGGCATTCTTTGAGGTGGATTCACTCAGATAGCCCTCAACCGCAGCCTGGATCCCGCCGGACACCGCTCCCCTCAGGTGTATCCTTTTCTCCTGAGCATCGAAGAACAGCACACCCTTCCATGCTCCGCTGTAGTCCGTGCCATCCAAGGTTACAGTGCACTCGCCCGTTGAAAACCCCTTGCCTGCAAACACGCCGGTGGTCATGCTCACGATCTCAAAGCTCGTAAAATCCAGGGTGCCGGCAAATCCTCCGCTCACCACCGCATCGTCCATCACGGCCTGTCGGCTGACAAGGGTTTCAGAGATCCCGCTACAGAGTTGGATGCCGAAGCAGGCAGGCTCATCACAGCATTCCGGGTCTTCGCAGTCGGCCAACCCGTCCCCATCATCGTCCGTCCCGTTGGTGCACTGCTCTTCTTCGACCTGGCAGAGAAACTCGGGAGAGGCTCCGGTATCCAGCACGGTTGCCCCCGAGGCTTGCGGGATCACTTCGGTATCATTCACGCTGACAGGGACGTGCGCCACCGTGGCATTGCTGTCTACTCCCAGCGCAGAGGTCTCCGTTATGAAATCGCACGATGGATCGATGGAGCCATCATGCTTGAGCTTGAGGATTTTGAAGCCATTGTCCCTGACGGTTGTAACGAAGCCGCCCTCGGATGTCTGGTGGATGGAATTCGCTTCTGTGGGGGGGGGGGGGGGGGGGGGGGGGGGGGGGGGGGGGGGGGGGGGGGGGG
>CAZSUQ010000788.1:0-1633 GCA_964609935.1 uncultured Thermodesulfobacteriota bacterium
GACGAAGGTGGATATGCGATCGCTCGCTCCATGGCGAAATGTCTTCCTGCCATCCGAGAAACCGAACATTCCTCGCTGCCTCTATTCCTTTTCCATCATGCGCCAGTATGTAGAACTTCACATGTTCAAACTCTCTGGCGAGTTTCTCGACAAGGGACATCCCATAGAATTCAGCCCTTTGCTGTGGCAGATACGTATAGGCTGCGGGCTCACGGGGAAGAGGGGGGAGTTCCACGGGCATGGATTTGTGACTGAAAGGCAATAGGTCAGCTTGAATACCTATACTCTTCAACTCATCCTGCAGGCCGGGGCTCACACAGACGGTTCGGTCCGCCAGCCGATTGCAGGCGTACGCTTTGAACTTCTTTGAGGATTTCGCCTCTACCAACCGGAGTGCGTCCGTCCCAATATAGTGGTTGATGGTCTTTGTCCTGAAACGCTTTGCCCAGATAAACAGAGGCATCTTTCTCTGTCCCCAGAAGAAATGAACCAGATCCGCACCACGTATGGCCTCTTTCTTTTCTTCCGCTGCCAAAAGGTCCCATTGCTCTGTCGGTATACGGCGGAAGGAGAGCGGCCCACCCGATACGAGCTCCTCTATCTTCCGAATCAAAAAAGGGGGTCCTACAAGAAGAATCTCAGGCATCGCCACCCCTTGCGCTTCTCTATATCCCAATCCGGTCGTTGAATACATACTGGCGGCAATACTCCACGTATGCCGAGTCGCTGCCGATGTTTGTGATCATGACGGTCTTGTCGACTGCCTGGTTGATTGTAACAGAATTCACGAAAGGTTGTGTACCCCAAGTTTCAAAGAGAAGCGTTTTACTTCTCTGCCTGCGATCGATATCCTATTCCACTACTTTGGTCCTGCTACGAATTTTCGCTTGAAGGGCGTGATCTCAATCCAGGAGCACAAATGCTTCAATTCTCTTCTCCTAACTGGTACCATCATGCAAGAAAGACGCTGTCAAGAGAGTCTCCGGACTGTCACGCTTGCCCTTTTACAAGAAGCAACGTTCCTTGTAATTCAGCATAGATATTTTCGCTGGTGATCTAACCCTTTTGGAGTTTCGAATGCTCATACACCTCATTGCAGCGGCCAGACCGAACTTCATGAAAATCGCTCCTCTTTATCATGCTTTGAAGGAAGAGACTTGGATATCTCCTGAGATCGTTCACACGGGTCAACACTATGACACCGTCATGTCAAATATTTTTTTTGAAGAACTCCGGCTTCCAGCTCCGGATTTCCATCTCGGCGTGGGAAGCGGAACACACGCCGAACAGACCGGCAAGGTGATGATCGAATACGAAAAGGTTCTCCGTGTAAATGCACCCGATCTCGTCGTTGTGGTGGGAGATGTGAATTCAACCATGGCGGCAACACTGGTTGCCGTGAAAGCAGGAATTCCGGTGGCCCACCTGGAGGCAGGTCTTCGCTCGTTTGATCGCACCATGCCGGAAGAAATCAATCGCCTGGTGACAGACGCTCTTGCAGACTATCTCTGGACTCCTTCCCCGGATGGGGATGAAAACTTGATACGTGAAGGAGTTGCACAGGAGAAGATCACACGGGTAGGAAACATTATGATCGATTCACTGGAAATGATGAGGGAAAGGATTGAAGCTT
>CAZSUQ010000788.1:1643-2931 GCA_964609935.1 uncultured Thermodesulfobacteriota bacterium
ACTGAGATCGGTCTCGACAGAGGGGCCTATGGCCTCGTGACCCTTCATCGCCCTTCAAACGTGGATGATCGCTCATGCCTGGAGGAACTTTGTAACACCCTGGTTCGCATTGCAAAGAAGATCCCCCTGGTCTTTCCGATTCATCCTCGAACCCGCAAGAACCTGAAGGCCTATGGTCTTACGGATATCATCAAGGACGTCCAGGGCCTCTACATCCTGGACCCGTTGCCATATGTAGAATTCATGAACCTCGTCTTCCACTGCAGGTTTATCATCACGGACTCAGGCGGAATTCAAGAGGAAACGACCTATCTCGGTATACCGTGTCTGACAATGCGACTCAATACGGAACGTCCCGTTACAATTCATCAGGGAACAAACAACCTTGTTACCCCCCCCAAACTGGAATCGGAAGCGGATGACATTCAGACAGGAAAGCAAGCCAAACACGTGGTGCCGGAACTCTGGGACGGCCGGACCGCTCAACGGATCGTCCGTTTTCTCGCCGACAGATTTTGTTAAACAGGTAGAACCTGAACCGAACGGGTGATTGAAAAAGTGCGTGAGATCCTTATCGTTACTCGACAATTTCCTCCTTATGAAGGGCTCGGAGCTGTTGTTCGCATGCTCAAGTTCTGCAAGTACTTTCCCTGCTTTGGCCTCAAGCCGATCGTGGTTACGGTCACAAAGAACCCCTCGAGAAAGATTGATCCAAAGCGGAATGCATTGCTGAGAGAGGTTGCCGACCATACAGAGATCCATTATGTAGCTGAGAGTCGCTTCGTACGTTTCATGGAGAACCTTTCCATCAGGAAGAAGAAGCTGAAGAGGCTTCGATCGCGGTCTTTCAGATACCGGTTACTGTATGTGAAGTATTGGATCTTAAAAGGAATCTTGAGAGGATTCTACCATTTCGCGCGCAAGCGGTTTGTCATTCCCGATGAAGGCCGGTTCTGGAACAGGAAGGCTGTAAAGACCTGCAGGAGCCTTATCCAGCAGAAGAAGATAAAGATTCTTCTCACCACGTCTCCCCTAAACAGCACCCATCTCATCGGCAAAGCATTGAAAAAGAATTTCGATCTTGTCTGGTGTGCCGACTTCAGGGATGCCTGGGTTGGCAGCGGCCTCTTTCATACTCCTTTCTGGTATCGCAATCTCCTTGAACGCAACCAGGAGAGAGGGGTGCTGAAACACGCGGACATCGTGACTTCCATGAACGATTATATTGTTGAACTCCTGAAGGGTCACACCCCGGATCCCGAGAACAAGCGTTTTGCCACAATCTACA
>CAZSUQ010000789.1:0-2927 GCA_964609935.1 uncultured Thermodesulfobacteriota bacterium
GCCGACGTGATTGGCCACTAAAGAGGTAATGACTTCCTCATGCGTTGGTCCCAGGACAACGTCTCGGCCATGTCGATCATTAAAGTGCATCAACACCGGCCCATAGGCTTCGAGCCTGCCGGTCCGAGCCCACAAGTCAGCCGGCTGGATGGCGGGCATGTGCAACTCCTGCGCTCCGGCTGCGTCCATCTCTTCGCGGATGATGTTTTCAACCTTTCTCAGGGCTCGAAGTCCGAGCGGAAGAAAGGAATAGACCCCGCTTGCCAGCTTTCGGATCATGCCGGCGCGCAACATGTACTGGTGACTGATGACCTCCGCCTCTGCAGGCACCTCTTTCAGGGTGGGCAGAAAAAACGATGTGTACCGCATTCCATAACTCCTTGCCTGTAAAAACCATGTTCCACGATTCAGCGTTTGTCCCTACCCGGAGCGGACAGAGCGCGTTTAGGGGTGTCTTCAATGTATATGGGATTTTCCCGCACCATTCAATGGGGCGAGGAGGCGACCAGGGGGAAACGGATCCTGAAACGGCTGCCGTCCCTTGTCATGCGACGTGTTTCATCCTGGGTCCTGTTCACGGGCAGGACCGTCAGCAGCCTCCTTTGCCGTTCGCGAGGTTTCGAAAAAGGAGATGTTGTCGCGAACGAGAAAGAAAAACCCTGCAAGGAAGATCAGGGACATCTGCAGGAACCAGGAAACAAGGGAAAAGCTCACCGCCACGGACCTGTCGATCCCGTAGATGTCCGCAAGGACAAAGGTGACCGCAAATTGCCACGGCCCGACAAATCCCGGCGTGGGGATCATGACCGCAACAACGGTCAGAACCATCAGGGTGAACAGGGAGCTGAAGGGCAGCATCGTTTCGATCTGGTAACAGTAAAACAAGGGATAGTTCAACAGGAGAATGGTCGCCCACACCGCTGCAGTAAAAAATGTCGAGACAAGAATCCCCTTGGGATCCCTCAGGATCCCCAGCCCTGAAACAAAGGAGCGCAGGAATTCATCGATGCTGTGCTGGAGCTTCTTGGGCAGGATCTGCGCGAAGAAGTGCACGAAACGAAGGGCTCGCTCCTGTTGGTGAATCAGAAGGTAGCAGAAGGTGATCAAACCGATACAGCCGGCAACGCTTACAGCACCCGCAAGGCGGATTCCGGACACGATCTGAGGATCCACTTCTCCGCTCATGGGGACAAAGGCCGTGGGGTTGAACACAAGCACGCCGGCAAAGATGAACAGCACGGCGACCATGTCAAAGAGCCTCTCCACCACGATGGTGGCGAAGGAGGCGGAAAACCCGATTTCCTCCCTCTTTCCGATAAGAAACGCCCGGATGAACTCCCCGGCGCGCAGGGGCAGGAGGTTCCCCATGAAACCGATCATCAGAGGCGAATAGATCCTTCTGGTTGGAATTCGTTTCAACGATGCAAGAAGCTGCTGCCAGCGATATGCCCTGAAAACGAAGCTCAGCACGAGCAGGACAAAGGCAAATCCGAGATAGGAGTAACGAAACGCCTTGATCGTGTCGAAAATTTCACCAAAAGAAACCCCACGGAAGGTAAAATAGAGAGCAACAACAGCAACGAGAAGTCCGATAACCAACTGCAATTTTTGTGATTTCATCCCTTTTCCCTGGTTCGCGACCCTTACAGATTAATAGAACGGTTACCCCCCAATTGGTGAAAAGGGGCAAAATCAAACGCAAATTAAAAAGTTAAAACGAACCATAAAAAAAAGCAAGGGAGACCCCTTGCTCTTGTATCTTCGCAACGGCAGAAGAGCTCGTTATCTCGATTGTTCGTTTACACAGAATTCTCGATCGTGGTTTCTTCTTGCTTTTGCATTCTCATTTTACACAGATCAGAGGCCGAATCTGCTCAAAGATCTTGTCCCCGATTCCCCGTACACCCTTCAGGTCTTCCACCTTCTTGAACTTTCCGTTTGCCTTCCTGTACTGAAGGATCCTTTCGGCCACCTTGTCTCCCACCTTTGGGAGGTCAACCAGCTCCTCGAGGGGGGCGGTGTTGATGTTCACGAGCCCTTTCCCGCCTGTGGCGGCGGACTTGGCAAACCCCACAGGGCTGAGCCAGGCCAGCAACAGCATGCTTGCCAGCAAACAGATCCATGTTTTGCGTCTTTTCATCTTATTCCTCCCTGATTCCTTTTAGGTTGTGCAACATCTTACAGCTCTTCTGCGAGCAGCACAGGAGATGGCAATCCGTATGCCCGTTGGGACAGAAAGTCGGATTGGCGTGTGTGGACATATCCGTAACCTGTTCAAATTCAGATCATTTCCAATGTTTATCATTTACGTGTCACGGTCTCGTATGCCTGCCAGCATCCCCACCGATGGGTTGAAAACTGAAAAAGGACATTCACAATCATCCCCTCATTCCATGTCTTCAACCCAAAGGGACACACTTCCCAGTCCCTCCTCCCGTTGTGGATCTGCCTCTCACTCCTTCCAGGTAAGTCCTCCAGGATCCAATCCTTTTTGATCTCCATCGGGACAACGGACATGGAAGGGTAAAATCACGAATCGAGTCGCGAATCCCTTTCCCAAAGGTGTAGACGGAAGAAACCTGGCGGCCCGTATGATTCCGTTCACAACCAGTATGCGCATGGAATCCTCAGGCCATGGGAAATAAATGGAAGGCATTGCCGTGATTGCGAGACAGGCGTTTCCTGGCAGGAAACGAGCGGGAGTCAGATCTACGGTTCGGAAGGGCCGCTGTTTGTCTTCTCTTTTTTCAGGGTGCGCATCACAAAGGCGATTCGGGAGATGGCGGTATAGTTGGCAAGCGTGGCAATCAGCACAAGGACAAAACCCATGAGATAAGGGCCGAAGTCTGCGCCAAAGGTGTTCCGCAACATGTAAAGGATGGAGCTGAAGATGGCCCCAAAGCCCAGGAGCACGACCCGCTCGGGCC
>CAZSUQ010000790.1:0-2921 GCA_964609935.1 uncultured Thermodesulfobacteriota bacterium
GAAATGAAAAATGCCTTCTGTGTCTGCCTGGACAGCAAGCGACTCTTCTTCCCCCTTGCTCCCCGTCCCCTGGTTCAGTGTGACGCACACCAACTGGGCTTCAAGGAGAACGTTTTCGACACCGTTCTCATGATCACCACGCTGCATCACTGCAACGATCCCCGAGCGGTTCTGCAGGAAGCCAGGCGGGTCTGCAGGGGACGCATCATCGTGATCGAGGATGTGTTTGAAGGCCTCGGTGAGCTGCTCAAGACCGTTTTCCTGGACGGCCTCATCAACATGGAGCCCATCGGTCATCCCCACAGGTTTCACACCACAAAGGGATGGGAAAAGATCTTTTCCGGCCTTGACCTCACCGTTGAGGTGAAGAAGGAATTTGCTTTTCAGCTCAACAAGTTCTTCCGGTTCCGCAATGCGATGTATGTCCTTGGCGTCAAGAACAGAGGGCCCTGAATCACATGCCATCTCCCCGTGTCCGATCCGGCCTCTTTCTGCTGGGCGTGGGTGTTTTCGCTGCGTCGGTCCTTGCCCATATTCAGTACGCAACCCCTTCCATCCCTGAGTTCGACGGCTACTACCACATCAAGCTCGCACAGCTGATCCGGGAGAACGGCTTTCTCCGGTCGTTCCCCTGGCTCCCCCTGACCACCTTCTCCGAGCGCTACTCGGACATGCACCTCCTGTTCCACTACCTTCTCGTGCCGTTCACCTTTTTCGGCCTGATGGAAGGGGCCAAGCTGTATGCCGTCCTTTCCAGCACCCTTGTGGTCCTGGCCCTTGCCTGGGTTCTCCAACGTGAGAAGGTTCCCGGTGCCCTTCTCTGGATACTTGCGCTCTTTTCCTCGGAGGCTCTCCTTTACCGCCTCGCGATCCCCAGGACCGGTCAACTCTCCATCCTTTTCCTTCTCGCGGGCCTTGGTCTGCTCTGGTCGAGGCGGAGCACCTGGCTGTTCGTTCTTTCTTTTGTTTACACCTGGCTCTACTTCGCCTTTCCCGTGTTGTTGGCCTTTGCGGTGTTTCACACCCTTTCCTGTTTGCTCCTCAAGGAAAAAGCGGACCTCAGGTCCTTGCTGTTCATCGTGCTGGGCATGGGTGCAGGCATGCTTCTGAATCCCTACTTCCCTGACAATGCCTGGTACTTCTACACCCAGACCTTCCAGATCTCCCTGCTCCAGCAAATCCCCATTGCCGAGGAGTGGTATCCCTGGGACACGTGGCAGTTGTTCAGTAAAAATGCCCTGATCTTCGTGAGCCTTTTTGTGGCCGTCTTGCTTTCCCTGTTGAAGAAGGGGAGCCGGGACGCCAAGACGATCACGCTCTTTCTCGTCACGGTCTTCTTTCTGCTCCTCACCCTCAAATCCAGGCGGTTCGTGGAGTATTTTGTCCCCTTTGGGATGATGTTCACGGCCTTTTCCTTGCGGGACATCGTGCAGGCCGGGCTGGTGTCCGACCAGACGCGAAGATGGTTCAGGCCTTTCCTGGTTCTTGTCCTGATCCTTGTGGGGGTTGCCGGTCTCCGGGCCGTGAAGCACACGTCCGAGGAGGTTCGCGTCAACACCGGGAGGACCATGAACGCCCGGTATGAAGGGTGTGCGGAGTGGCTCGAGCAGAACACGCCTCCGGACTCCATGGTCTTTCATGGGGACTGGGATGATTTTGCGGTCCTGTTCTTTTTCAATTCACACAACCGGTACACCACAGGGCTCGATCCGAACTTCCTCTTCCTCAAGGACCCGAAGCTCTGGCATCTGTATACGGATATTACCCAGGGAAGATTAGAGCGCCCGTCAGGCCCAATCCGGCAGAATTTCGGAGCGGAGTACATCTTTTCCGACAGGAGGCATACACGGTTCCTGGAGAACCTTCGTGATGAAGGGGAGGCGGTCCTGGCTTACGAGGATCCCGCGTGCCTGGTCTACAACCTCAGGGACAGCTCAACGCGGTAGGTGGATGCTTGTCGTTTTTGGGGCTAAGAGAGGAGGCCGCAGCCCTTGAGGGCCTGGAGCGCTGCCTGGCTGAGCCAGCCCGGCCAGATGCCGAGGAGCAGGACCGAGACCGCGCAGATCCAGAGCGAGAAGCTGATGATCCCCGTGTCCAGGCTGCTGTCTGTGGTGGCCGGCACAAAGGAGGCGTCTTCCGCTTCGGCCGGGTCCTGCATGTACATGACCACGAGGACACGCAGGTAGAAGTAGGCGGACACCGCGCTCATGAGCACGCCGATCACGGCCAGCCAGATGAGATCGGCCTTGACGGCCGCGCTGAACGCATAGAACTTGGCGATGAACCCGCCGGTGGGCGGCACGCCTGCCAGGGAAAACATGAACACGGTCATGGCCAGGGCATACAGGGGGTGCCTGCGTGCAAGCCCTGTATAGTCGCGTATCTCCACACCCTGATCCTCCTGCCGGCTCAGGCAGATCACCACGCCGAAGGCCCCCAGGTTCATCAGGGCATAGATGAACAGGTAGATGAGCGCGCCCTGCACGCCCGCCTGTGAGCCGGCCGTCAGGGCCACCAGAACGTATCCTGCATGTGCGATGCTGGAGTAGGCGAGCATTCGCTTGATGTTTTCCTGCACGAGAGCCACCACGTTGCCCAGGACCATGGTGGCAACGGCCAGGACCCAGAAGATCCGGGACCAGTCAACGGCCAGCGGGTGAAGCGACAGGACCACCACGCGGATCAGGACGGCAAAGCCTGCCGCCTTTACGGCAGCGGACATGAAGGCCGTGATCGGGGTGGGGGCGCCCTCATAGACATCGGGCGTCCACATGTGAAAGGGAACCAGGGAAACCTTGAATCCCATGCCCACCAGGAGGAAGCCCATTCCGGAAAGGAACAGGGGGCTGGACCCAATGGGCACGGCCCGGATGTGCTGAAGCAGATCGGCAAGCTTGGTGGAGCCCACGGACCCGTAGAGT
>CAZSUQ010000791.1:0-2920 GCA_964609935.1 uncultured Thermodesulfobacteriota bacterium
GAAAGAAACAGGAGTCAGGCTTTCTGAATCGCAGCACAAGGCCGTCGAAAGGGCGCTGCGCAACAAGGTAATGATCATTACCGGAGGACCCGGAGTCGGCAAGACCACATTGATCAACAGCATCCTTCGCATCGTCGGGGCGAAACGAGCGAAGGTGCTGCTCTGTGCCCCGACCGGGCGCGCAGCAAAGCGTCTGTCAGAATCCACAGGAATGGAAGCAAAGACCATCCACCGTTTGTTGGAATTCGATCCCAAGATATGGGGTTTCAGACGAAACAAGGACAACCCGCTTACTGGGGACCTTGTTGTCATGGATGAAACCTCGATGGTGGATGTCACCCTGATGAATCAGCTCGTGCGCGCAATCCCCGATCAAGCGTCCTTGATCATCGTGGGGGATGTAGACCAACTGCCTTCGGTGGGCCCGGGCGCTGTGCTGTCAGACCTGATTGCCTCTGAGAAAATCCCCACGGTCCGGCTAACCGAGATCTTCCGCCAAGCGGCCGAATCAAGAATCATCGTCAATGCACACCGGATCAACCAAGGGCAGATGCCCATCAAGCAGAAAGAACTAGACGCCCTATCGGACTTCTACTTCATCGCCGCAGAGACTGCCGAAGAGATCGCAGAAAAACTCTTCCATGTGGTCACAGAGCGTATTCCGAAGAGATTTGGGTTCAGACCTGTGGGTGACATCCAGGTTCTTACCCCGATGAACCGTGCCGGCCTTGGCACCCGTGCTCTCAATGTGGAACTGCAGGAGCGGTTGAACCCGGATTCAGAACCAAAGATCACCCGCTTCGGTTGGACATACGCCCCAAAAGACAAGGTGATCCAGACCGTGAACAACTATGAAAAGGAGGTCTTCAACGGTGATATTGGGACTGTCAGCGGCATTGACCCGGAGGAGGGTCTTGTACGGATCACTTTCGACAGCCGAGAAGTTGAATACGAATTTGGGGAACTCGATGAGATCTCTCTGGCCTACGCTACGACCATCCACAAGTCCCAGGGATCGGAATTTCCGGTTGTTGTCATTCCCCTCGCCACCCAGCATTACGCGCTACTGGCCAGAAATCTGCTGTATACAGCCGTCTCAAGAGGAAAGAAACTGGTCGTGATCATCGGTCAGCCAAAAGCGCTTGCCATGGCAGTCAAGAACGTACGTGACGCAAGACGGCTGACGAATCTTGCACAGAGGTTGAAGGATGACCCTTCCGGAAGTCAATGAATCGATTCTCTCTCGTCCTAGCCGGCACATACTTCCCTCCAAGAAGCGAATTGTCAGGTCTGTCAACCTCATGTTGTCTCTTGCCATCTACGAAGCTGTTCTGTCAGCATTTGTGACAGCTCGTCGCTGTTCTCATGGGTCACGTGGACGAGCGTAACATCCTCCCGTTCCCGTATCCGCTGAATGAACCGGTCTCCCCTTTGAGCGATGGATCCGATCACGAGATGCTGTGACTCTAGCAAATTGGTCACGGTCTCTTTGAACAAGCGGGAAAAGCACTCCATCTTCCCGATCTCATCGATCACCACGATCGCCGCGGGATTGTCCGGTATCAACGATGGAACCGCGATTCGATCGATGTCAGCGATATTTACCCCGTACCTGCCCACTCTGGGACCGCTGCGGATCGTTGTATGAGCAAGGACTCCTTCTTTTCCATCCAGGGTGGTGATGGAGAAGCCGACCCTCGGTCCCTTCTCACGGATCTCGCGGGTAAAGAAACCCGTCGCCGGTCCTCCGAGCCGACCCACAATCCGTTCAATCAGGGTGGACTTGCCGCATCCGGGCGGTCCAGTCAGGAGGATATTCTTGCGTGTCATGTTTCCTCCGTCCATCGTTTCTGGAAGATGCACGGGTGCTGCTCAGACCGAGTCAGCTCGATGGTGCCGGCCGGCAGCCGTTCATGCGCCCCGATGACGAGAAACCCGCCAGGTGCCAGGTTACCGAGCACGTTCCGGAAGGCTTGATCTTGAAGCCAGTCCTCATAGTAAGTGAGGATGTTGTTTCGAAGGAAGATGAGCCGAAAACCGGTTTCGGGCAGATTATCCAACAGGTTGTGCTCGCTCCAAGTGATCCCTGTCCTCAGGGAGGGGCCCACCGAGTATTGTTCTCCTTTTTCAGGACGTTCGAAATACCTGTCTCGAAGCGGCTCCGAGACTTCCTTGAGGCTCGGAGGCGAATAAACCCCCATCCGTGCTACCTCCAGGTATACCGGGTTCATGTCCGTGGCCAGCACACGAAGATCCGGCATCCACGCAAGACGGCCTCGCAGCGAATCCCATACAATCTTGAGGCTGTATGCCTCCTCGCCGCGGGCACATCCTGCGGACCAGACCTTCAGCGTCCCGGTGTCTCGTTCAACCAGTTCAGCAAGGACGGTGTTTTCTAGGACCTGCCAGAGCCTCTGATCGCGAAAGAATCGACTGATGGAGACCGTGAGGAGGATCTCGCACTCTCTGCGCTCCTCCGGACTCTTATCCAGGATGGAGAAATAACTCTCCACGGTGAGGCACCCCAACGCGTGCATGCGCCGGCTCAGACGCTTCCTTGCGCCCTTCCTGACCTTGCGGTAGCCCGCCCACGAGAGACCGAAGAGGTTGAGCAGGCGACGAAAGTCGTGATCGTTCATGTGACCACATTACCGGATCGAAGATGAAGTTCAACAGGCAGTGATCCTGCACGCACTGGTACAGGGGCGTCAGGTGGGGGTTTCGGGGGCGGTAGACCGGGCAGGGGTCGGGACATGGGTCCGCCGGGAGCAAGGAAGCGGAGAGTGACCAAATGACCTGGGGGGAGTCCCCGGGTGCCCGAGGGGCCGGTACACCTCACCTGCCAGATGAGATGATGACCCCGCGAGTGTCTCCTCACTCATCCTCCACTGTGTTCCCCGTGTTTCTCGCCACCTCAACC
>CAZSUQ010000792.1:0-2917 GCA_964609935.1 uncultured Thermodesulfobacteriota bacterium
GCGCTGAACATCTTCGTCAGATTCTCAAATGCCAGAATGAATGAAGCGAGTCCCATATTCGTGAGTACCGGTTCTCCGTAATACCCAGGAACGTAAACTGCTAGACCCATGGAGCGGTATTCCTCTTCCTTCTTCTGGTGAAGATGGCTTCTTTTGTCGGAGACCCTCCACTCGATTTCCCTGGTTTGAGGATTTACTCGGATGTTCCCACCTTCGTCTACCAGCTCGATATGGCTCTTTTCGCTCAAAGCCAAATCTTGACCGATCAGGATGATGGGATCACACCCCATAGCGTGAGCTGCGGCGAAGCAAAGATGGGCCACACTACCTCCCTGTTGAAGTAAACCCTTCTTTGCGATCAAACTGACCCCGGTTTCTTCGGTCTGAGACAGCCCAGACCCCACAATGAACTTCGGACCTTGCCATTGCTTCAAAATGGGCGCATAAGTCCTATTTAAGCAAAGAAGAGGGACGCTAGAATCCATTAAACCCTTGAAGTGACCCATATTGGTAGCCCCAAAGTCTACCGTGCAAATGAAGTCAGGCTGTATCCCATAAGCGGAGAGTACACGCAAAGCCTGTGCGACGGCAATCACGACCACCTTCGATCGGTCCATTTCCTTCAAAATGTGAATATTTTTGGCTAAAGAGGGTCCGGTTGCGACCAGGATCGCCGGTTTTCCTTTATAGATCCCAAAAAGCTCCTTCACTCCCTTGTGACGAATGATGAAGGGAAGGCTGTCGATGTCGTTCGTGGCGATTCTTTGTCCGTTCGAAGTGACGGTTCCTGAGTTGCAACGGATCTGGTTGATGACACTGGAAGCCATTCCTCCCAACTTGGTGTATTCTGGTAACCGGGAGGCGTACTTCTCCATGGTGACACTCCACTCCGAAAAGGAATGGATCGTATCGAGGGTGGACAAGAGCATCGCCAGGGCAACTTCGTCCCCTTTGAGCAGGGAGAGTCGGTTGGATTCGATATGCTTGGTGAAGTCATATTGTGAGAAAGCCAGCTGGTAGAAGAAGGGATGTGGCTCACAGACCACGATCTGATGCTTTTCATCAGTTTGTTCAAGAGAGCCTTCAGAAGATACCCCAGACCGCATCCGATCAAGACCGTGGCCGTATCGGAGTGGAGAGATGATGCCTTGACCATCTCTCCTGCCTCTTTGGTCGGGGAGTTCATATCGTAGACCGCAGCCACGTTCCCTTCTATTGTTGCCAATAGATTGTTCATCTTGTTCTTGGACTGGATCACCTCCACCCAAGGGAGAGGTTTGCCTTCCTCAACCCATTTGGCGAACTCTTCACTTTTCTCCCTTACCGCTTCCATGTTCTTTTTGAAGTTCTCGTTCATGTCGGTTCCTATTCCTCTGCCCTTTGCGCCAATTTTCCATTATGGTTTGAAGCCTAAAATATATATCTTCTGTTATACCAAACATGATTACGTCTTGGTATTCTTTACCATCCATGAAAGCCTGACACTGGCTCCCTTCTTCAGCTAAATCAACTTTTTCAGCGACGTGTATCATGCCTATATTTGCTTCGACTACCCCACACCAGATTCGATGTAAATTCAGCCGTTCAATGCCGTGCTCTATGACCAGTTTCCCAGCCTCCGTAGCGATTCCTTTTCCCCAGTATTCCTTGTTTCCGATCAGCCAAGCGATCTCGGCAGAGCGGTTGATCCAGTCGATCGACTGCAAGCTGATGTTTCCGATATGGAAATATTCTTCGTAAGTCGTAACCGTTGCCTGTTCTCCTGTTTCGGTGGTTTCCGTTCGATACTGTGGTTTGATTAGGTTCGGGACCATAATCGCCCACGTTATCTGATCGCGCTTGACGATCTCTTCGTCCCAATACACTTCAGCCTGCTCCTTTGTATAAGGAAACCGCCCGTGCGAGTTCCATCTCGTCACGTCGGGATCGTGGAACCAGGATAGATACTCTTCAGTGATGTCTTTTACTTTGAATGGTCTTAGGTAAAAATTGTCTGCTTTATAGATCATTGCGTTTTCCTTTTCTTGCTGGTAGCGGGGGCCGGATTTGAACCGACGGCCTCCTGGTTCCAAACCAGGAACGCTAAACCAGACTGCGCTACCCCGCTAAATCCCGTCCATGGCTAGTAGTGATCAACACACATAAAGGAAGGGGAATTCCGTCATGTCGTTTTTCCACCGTTGCGCCATGGGCGGGAAGCTATTACAAATACTCCTCCGACTCAATCAACATTTCATGTAATTTCTTTGCTGAGATTCCCTCATTCCATATTGTCTTACCATTACTGGTATATGCCTTTTCTCCCCACTCGTCCTGACCGGGGTCCCAGTTATAGTCGATCACGAATGATTCATCATCCATCTTTCGATGATCGACGTGCCACCATTCCTCTTTCGTCATCAGGCATTCGTGCATCTTCTCACCCGGCCTGACTCCCACTTCTTCATGCTCTATCGTACCGTACAAGTGTTCTCTGAGTTCCTTCATCGTGAGGCTGGGAAGGATCGGCACGAAGATCTCTTTACCGTTCATCCTCTCTACGTTCTTCAAGACGAACCGGGCCATGGCCGGTAACGTTGTCCAAAACCTCGTCATGGTCTCGTCCGTGATCGTCAGGTACTTGTTCTCTTCGAACTGTTTCTTCCACAACTCTATGACAGAGCCACGGGAGGCGAGAACATTTCCATATCGGCAGCAGGAGAATTTGACACGATCTCCAGCATACACATTCCCGTGGAGGAAAAGACCTTCAGCAGTCTTCTTTGTCGCTCCGTAGAAGTTTATTGGATAAACAGCTTTATCTGTACTGACGTGCATGACTCGTTTCACATTACCCCGGTTTGAAGCGGCAGTTATTACATTTTGTGCGCCGATTACGTTTGTGAGGACGGCTTCTCCTGGATTTGACTCGCAAGCT
>CAZSUQ010000793.1:0-2909 GCA_964609935.1 uncultured Thermodesulfobacteriota bacterium
CCAAGTACGTAGATGACCACGGGCGAGGAGGGATCCATGATGTCGTACTGCCTGTAGAGGGGGTCGTCACACGCCTTGAGATGCCAGTCGAACCACCTCTGCCTCATGACATCGGTGGGAATCTCGCCCCCGATCGCCCCGCTCGCGTGATACCATGGGCCATCAACCATCTTGATGGGATGATGGAACCCTTTCTGTCGCCTGTCCCTCTCCTGTGTCGTGTAGGTGTAGGTCATGGTGGTCCCGCGGGTGAAGAGGTCCCACCATCCGGAGCTCATCATGACGGGAATCTCGGATATCTCCTTCCAGTAGGTCATGGGCGCCCGTTCATCGAAGAATTCGCTGTCTTCTGAATTCGCCAGCCAGCCTATGACCACCTCCTCCTGCTCGTGGTGTTCCCGCAACGCCTTGAGCCCGGAGAGGGTGTCCTCTATGAGGTGGTCTTCCCTCGGCGTGAGAAGCTGTGTGGGCGGGAGATAAGAGAGCTCTGCGGTGCCCCTTCCCCAGAGGTAGAGAAACTGCTGGTTGAAGATCCCTCCCTGGAAAAAGATGTCGCGACAGGCATCCCCCAGGGTCATCATGGTGAAGATGGCCTTCAGGTGCTCGGGCTTCCTTCCGGCGGTGAGGAGAGACGTGATTCCCATGTAGCTCGGGCCGTACATGCCCACCTTGCCGTTGGACCAGGGCTGCTTGGGGATCCAGTGGTCGATGACCCAGGCAATGTCCTCAGCCTCCCTGCCAGAAAGGACCTCCCATCCACCCTCCGAAGAACCTGTTCCCATGACATCCATCAGCACCAGGGCATAGCCACGGGTTACCGAGGAAGGGGAAGAAATCAGGGAGACCAGATCGCGCCGGTAGGCGGTTGCATAGATGAGGGTGGGAAAGGTTTCGTCGGAGTCCGGACGGAGCACATCCAGGTAGAGTTTCAGTTGTTGAGGATCCCCGGGGCGAACAACAGGGATCCCTCTTTCGGTGATGACGTCATAAGGTGTGGGAGGGCTCAAATCCGGGAGAGGGATCTTCTCCGCACCCCTTAAGCCTTCCTCCCCCGCCGGGGAAGATCCGTCATTGCATGCGGGCAGAAAAAACAAGCTCAAGAGGAGAAGGCCCAGGAAAATCGAGGTCTTCTTCATGCTCACCCCCTTCTGCAGTACGGAGCGAATTCCTCCCAAGCCTATCCAAAGCGTCTCTTGAATTCAACTCACGGTCGTTTGATGAACCCCTCGCATCATGATATAGGTTTCTTCCTCGTGATGAACAGGAGTAGAGAAAGCATTTCCAGTGGATTTGAAAGGGAGAGGATGCCAAAACGGACAATCGTCTTTCAAGGGCTCTTTCCGTTTCTCATCTTTCTCCTTGCCCTGTTTCCCTCCTGTACAGTGGGGCCTCCCGGTCTCCCCTACCCTTCCAACCATTTTCTTTTGTACACTGCGCTGGACGCCCCGGATGCGGAAGTCTTCTCCGGGACAGCGGAAGCCTATTTGAAGGAACTGGCCACCACCCTCGGTACCCCACCACCCCCTGGAGGGATGCTCCGGATCCATCACTTTCGATGGCGCCTGAATTTCCGCCGATACATGCGCGGCGCTTACCCCTCCCTTCGCGGCTGCAAGGGAGCCTGTTTCGAAATCCCTGAAGCGTATGTAGTGGCCGTTTACGGCAGACCGCAGGGGGGACAGATGACGCAGATCCTCCGCCACGAACTCGCCCATTACCTTCTTGCCGTTCATTTTACCCATGTCCCTCCCTGGATTGACGAGGGACTTGTACGCGTGCTGGCCTGCGGCCCTCCCTACCCTCACCTCGAAGAAGGTCTGCTCAAGCGTGCGCGCAGAAACGTGAGGGAGAGCACGGAGACTCGCATCCAGCGCCTCCTTCGTTATCCTCCGGGCCATCTGCTTTCCCTTGATGAGGCCCAATTGGCGTGTGCCATGGTGTTCTACCTGCTGACCCACACCGACAGCCCCCTTGATCGCCTTCACTGCTATCTCAACGCTTCGCATCCTCAGAGCGACCCTGGAAGGATCTTTCGCACATGCTGGAATGCCACGATTTTGGAGGCTTCCGGTAAGCTGACGGCGTGGTCATCGTCAGGGAAAAAGATGTATCCTAAATAAAATACTCTTGAATTTTCATCTATTCTGTTGAATCATGGCACAAGGATCCTGCCCGGCCACAATACGCCCGGCGGAAAAGAGGGTTCCATGTCCAAGAACATTTCCTCCAAAGACGCTGCCAAGGTCTCCCCCAAGAAAATCCTGTTGATTCAGGACAAGCCCCGAGAAAAAAGGGAGATACGCAAACTCATGGGGGAGCAGGAATCGGACGAGTTCTCTCTGGACTTTGCCGACCGTCTTTCCGCAGGATTGAAACAGCTATCCAAAGACCGATACGCTGCGGTACTCCTGGATCTGGGGCTTCTTGACAGCCAGGGAGTCAGGGCCTTCACGGACCTTCGAAAACACCAGCCGGACATCCCGGTCATTATTCACAGCCACATCCATGACGAGAACACCGCAATCCGTGCGCTCCGGCATGGTGCACAGGATGTTCTCGAGACAGGGCACCTGAACAGCAGCTTGTTGCTGCGCTCGATCCGCTACGCCATCGAAAGGCAGAGGTTGCTCATCGAGACGCGCAAGCTCTCCCTCATCGACGACCTCACCGGGTTGTACAACCGTCGGGGATTTCTCATGCTTTCGGAAGAGCAACTGAAGATTTATAAACGTTCGAAGGTCGGCATGCACTTCCTTTTCATCGACATGGATCACCTGAAGGACATCAACGACCGCTGGGGGCATAACGAAGGCGACAACGCCCTTATGGACATCGCGATGATCCTGAAAGACACTCGGGTAAATTCTTCTCCCCGTTGATTGATGAACAGCCGCTTACGATACAGCGGT
>CAZSUQ010000794.1:0-2907 GCA_964609935.1 uncultured Thermodesulfobacteriota bacterium
CACAAATCCATAGAATGGGATCACGTAGATGAGTTTCGTCTTCTGCTTTGGAAGCTTGTGGGACAAACTGAGATTCTTGGGGCAGACTCTATCGCTAGAGTGTACCTAGGCTCACGAACTTCTGAGTTAAATGAAAGGTGTCTCTTGCAGGAGCTGAAGAACTGTGGTTCATCCGCAGATGTTTATAGAGCTAGGCTATCCTCTTCAGACTACAAACTAGTGTTTTCCAAGGTAGATTGACTTCAGTATTACAATGGCATTAACCTGACAAGCCTTCTGTCGCGAGAAGAGATGAAGATAAATCGAAGTTGAGCTGGTATGCCAGCCGTTGGAGGGAGACGAAGCATGCAACACCATAGTGGCTCCACTTTTGACGTGATGTCTGTTACAGTGATGAGCCGCCAAACTAACAATTCGCACATCTTCCATATGACAAAAAGAAGAAGTTCAAAATGACAACGACTCAACCGAACTTCAGTGAGTTCCTAACCTTCTATGAACACATCAAAGGGGACGAGAAGGGCGAAGCACAGATCTTTCTCGACCGCCTGTTTCGCGCGTTCGGCCACAAAGGGACCCTAGAAGCAGGCGCGGTCCCCGAAGCCAGAACCCGGAAAAAGAGCAGAGCTGTTGGCTTTCTCGATCTCCACTGGCCCTCTAGGGTTCTGATCGAGATGAAACGTCGCGGAGAACGTCTTGAGCGACACTTTGATCAGGCGTTTGAATACTGGATTCGAATCGTACCTACGCGGCCACGCTTTACGATCCTAAGCAACTTCGATGAAGTTTGGGTTTATGAGTTTGGCACACAAGCATTTGAACCGATGGACAAGATACCGGTAACGGAGTTACCTACGCGCTGGAAGGCACTTAGCTTTCTTCTCCCAAGGCCTACACAGCCAATCTTTCAGAACAATGTTATCGAAGCAACTGATAACGCCGCAAAGGACATGGCTCGCATGTTCCACGACTTGGTCAGTAGTGGCCATGACTGGACCACTGCTCAGAGATTCGTTTTACAATGCATCGTAGCGATGTACGCCGAGGACGTCGATCTTCTTCCGCGAGGGCTCTTTACCGAACTAGTGCGCGAATGCTTTGAGACACATCGCTCATCGTACGATCTGCTCGGTGGGCTCTTCAAGCAGATGGCAACAATCGAACCCGCAAAAGGAGGTAGCTTTAAGCAAGTTGCATATTTCAACGGTGGCATATTTTCTCAGGTCGATCCGATTGAACTTGACAGTCCGCAGTTGGAGGTCCTGCTGGCTGCAGCCAAAAGTGACTGGGCGCGAATCAACCCCGCAATATTCGGGTCCTTGTTCCAGGCGAGCCTGAACGACAAGGAACGTCACGCAAGGGGCGCACATTTTACATCTGAGGCGGACATCCAGAAGATAGTAGGACCCACTATCGTCCAACCATTCCGCGAACGTCTCGATTCAGCGAAGACTCTCAAGGCATTGAAGTCAATAAGACGCGATCTGGGCACATTTCGCGTCCTAGATCCAGCTTGTGGAAGCGGGAACTTTCTATATGTCGCGTTTCGCGAACTCAGGCGCATCGAGCGTGAACTCCTTACGCGCGTTGCCGAAGAATACTCACCCAAGGAAGCACTAGCGATGGGTGGCTCAGTCATAAGACTAGAGCAATTCTACGGAATTGACGTAATGCCGCTCGCCGTGGCAGTGGCACGAACTACCCTGACGTTGGCGAGAGAAATTGAAATTCTTGAATCACAACGAGCAGCGGACCAAACCAGTCTCCAGTTCGATCCTGCTCTTCCACTTGAGAATGTAGACACAAGCGTAGTTGTGGGAGATGCCCTCTTTACCGAATGGCCGGAAGTAGATGCAATCATTGGAAATCCGCCATTTGTTTCAAAGAACAACATGCAGGCCGAACTAGGCGCGGAGTATACGAATAGAGTACGTGCCGAATATCCAGACGTGCCTGGTCGCGCCGACTTTTGTGTATATTGGTTTCGCAAGGCACACGATGCTTTAAAGCCCGGAATGCGCGCTGGTCTCGTTGGGACAAACACTGTGCGGGAGACGTACTCAAGGCAAGGTGGCCTTGACTACATTGTACAAAATGGCGGAACTATAACGGACGCGGTTGGAACGCAAGATTGGTCCGGAGACGCCGCCGTGCACGTCAGTATTGTGAATTGGGTTAAAGGTACTGAAAAGAGACCTAAACGTCTGAGTTGGCAGTTTCAAGACGGCACATGGCGGGAAGTGGTAGGAGGGATAATACCTTCTTCTCTCGCAGACAGAGTTGATCTTTCGAGTGCCGAAGCGCTCAATGTGAATCGTCACCCGAAGTCTTGCTATCAGGGTCAAACTCACGGGCACGAGGGATTTCTGCTGAGCATCGAAGAAGCTCTTGTATTCCTCAAAGAGAACCGCAGTCGGCGAAGCGTACTTCATCCATTCTTAGTTGCAGAAGACTTGTTGGGCGTCCGGAGATCGCAGGCCACACGATATGTGATTGATTTCACGCCAAGGGATCTTTTGGAAGCTCAGGAGTTTCCAGTCCTCTTCAAAAGAATCCGACAGCTCGTTCTCCCTGCGCGTGAAGCAGCAGCCGGGAAGGAAGAGAAACGAAATACTCTTGCAAGAGAGAAGAACCCGAAAGCGAAGACGAATCGACATCATCAGCAGTTTCTTTCCAAGTGGTGGTGTTTGTCGTACCCTCGCCAAGACTTATTGGAGCGCTTGACGAGTATTCCGAGATACATTGTTTGTGGTCGAGTAACCAAGCGTCCGATATTTGCGTTTGTTGACACGGCTGTGCGGCCAAATGACGCTGTCATGGTCTTCCCCTTCCCTGATGACTATTCCTTTGGGATACTTCAATCCTCGACGCATTGGCAATGGTTTACAGCTCGATGCTCGACGCTAG
>CAZSUQ010000795.1:0-2898 GCA_964609935.1 uncultured Thermodesulfobacteriota bacterium
CAAGTCGGGCAAGTGGGAAAAGAAGAAGTTCCAGGGCAGGGAGCTGTTCAACAAGACGCTGGGGGTGGTGGGATTCGGCAACATCGGGTCCATCGTGGCGGACCGGGCAAAGGGCATCAGGATGAACGTGCTCGTGTACGATCCGTTTATCAGCCAGGATGTGGCCCGGAAAAAGGGCGTGGAAGCCGTGAGTCTTGATGAACTGTTTGCACGGGCGGACTACATCACCATCCACACGCCCATGACCAAGGACACCAAGCATCTGCTCAACGCAGAGGCCTTTTCCAAGATGAAGGACGGGGTCATGCTCGTGCACTGCGCCAGGGGAGGGATCGTGGATGAGAACGCCCTGCTGGAGGCCCTCCGGTCCGGCAAGGTGGCGGGCGCAGCCCTGGACGTGTTCGAGACCGAGCCACCCGGGGAGCACCCCCTGTTCGAGATGAGCAACGTGATTTGCACACCGCACCTGGGCGCCTCCACCGCAGAGGCCCAGGAGAACGTGGCCGTGGCCGTGGCCGAGCAGATCGTGGACTTCCTGCTCAAGGGGATCGTGCGCAACGCGGTGAACGTCCCCTCGGTGAGCCCGGAGAGCCTCCCGCTTCTCAGGCCTTACATCGGGCTGTGCGAGAACCTGGGGAGCGCCTATGCCCAGATGTCGCCCGGGGCCGTGGACGAGGTGCGCATCGAATTCTCCGGCGACCTGGCCGACTACGAGACCAAGCCGCTTACCGTGGCCCTGCTCAAGGGGATGCTGAGCTCCGCCCGTGACGTGGAAACCGTGAACTACGTCAACGCACCGCTCATCGCCGAGGAGCAGGGGATCGTTGTCTCCGAGGGCAGGACGCGCAGGGACGTGAACTTCACCAACAAGGTGAGCGTCTTTTTCCGCACCAAGGACCGGGAGGACTGCCTTGTGGGCGTGATCTTCGGAAAGGAGGGCCCCCCGCGGATCGTGCGCATGAACGACTATTTCTTCGAGGCCGTCCTGGAGGGGAACATCCTGGTCATGGAGAACATGGACAAGCCGGGCACCATCGGGAACATGGGGGTCCTGCTCGGGGAGAACAACATCAACATTGCAGGGTTTCAGCTTGGCCGGAACGAGATCGGGGGAAGGGCCGTTGCCTTTATCAACGTGGACGGCCCGGTGCCGCCCGAGGTGCTTGAAAAGGCCTCCAAGCTCCCCAACATCCTTTCCGTGAAGCACATCTCCCTGGATTGAATGGCAGGGAAGTGATCACCTGAACGCCCTTATCCGGGAAGCATGTGCCAATAACGGGAGACACAGGAGAAACGGAATGCAGAGCCTAGCCATCGTGGGGGCCCAGTGGGGGGATGAAGGCAAGGGGAAGATCGTGGACTACATTGCCCGTGACGTGGATGTGGTGGTGCGCTACGCAGGGGGAAACAATGCCGGGCACACCGTTGTGGTGAAGGGGAAGAAGACGGTCCTTCACCTCATCCCGTCCAGTGTTCTCCACCGCGGCAAGGTGGGCATCCTGGGCAACGGCATGGTGGTGGATCCGGCCGTTCTTCTCGAGGAGATGGAGGGGCTTCGCAAGAAGAGGATCTTCCTCACAGCGAAGAACTTCTTCATCAGCGACCGGGCGCACCTGATCCTTCCCTACCACAAACGGATCGACATCGCCCGCGAGCAGCGCATGAGCAGGAAGACGCGCATCGGGACCACGGGCCGGGGGATCGGTCCGGCCTACGAGGACAAGGCCAACCGGTGCGGCATCCGCTTCTCGGACCTGGTGAACAGGGACCTGTTCGAGGAGAAGCTGCGCAACGTGGTGCGCGAGAAGAACGCATACCTGAGGGGCGTGCTCAAGCAGCCCGGGTTTTCCGCTGCGTCGATCCTGAAGGAGTACCTGGAGTACGCAAGGCAGCTCAGGCGGTTCGTGACCGACACCACCGCACTCCTGGACCGGCTCTTCGAGGGGGGGAAGAAGGTGATGTTCGAGGGCGCGCAGGGGACCATGCTGGACATCGACCACGGGACCTACCCCTTTGTGACCTCCTCCAGCGCGGGCGCAGGCGGCGTGCTCACCGGCTCGGGCATCGGTCCCAACAGGCTTCACGCCATCCTTGGCGTGATCAAGGCCTACACGACCCGCGTGGGAGAGGGGCCGTTCCCAACCGAGCTGTTTGACGACGTGGGCGCCCACCTGCGGAAGGAAGGGGCCGAGTTCGGGGCCACGACTGGACGCCCGCGAAGGTGCGGCTGGTTCGACGCCGTGGTGGGCCGCTACAGCGTCCGGATCAATGGAATGACCGGCATGGTCCTCACCAAGCTGGACACGCTCACAGGGCTGGACCCGATCCGGATCTGCACGGGTTACCGCGTTGGACGCAAGGTGATTACCGACTTCCCTTCCGACCTGAGCGAGGTGGAGCGGGCGGTGCCGGTGTACGAGGACCTGCCCGGCTGGAAGGAAGACATCCAGGGAGCCCGCCGGTTCGAGGATCTGCCCCAGGCCACCATTCAGTACCTGAAAAGGCTGGAGAACCTCCTGGGCGTTCCCTTCTCCTTCATCTCCCTCGGGCCCCAGAGGGATCAGACCATCGTGCTCCAGGCTCCCTTTGGCGGTTGAAAGTCGGCCGGGGAAAAACTATAATGATTTCGTTTTCTCTTGATCGAAATGGAATGGGTATAGGGCCGTTAACTCAGTCGGTAGAGTATCTGCCTTTTAAGCAGAGAGCCGCTGGTTCGAGTCCAGCACGGCCCACCAGATTGAAAATTCCGTTTTTTATCGTCTGCAAACGCCGTAACCTTTTCGACGGATGCGGCCGATGAGAGACTCAAGCGGCGGGGGAACCATCCCGCCGAAACATATTTACGTCCCCATCGTCTAGCCTGGCCAAGGACACCGCCCTTTCACGGCGGCAACAGGG
>CAZSUQ010000796.1:0-1736 GCA_964609935.1 uncultured Thermodesulfobacteriota bacterium
GTATACATAATACGTAGGCGTTTTGGGCGTGGAAAGAATGCCGAATCCCTTGAGAAGGATCAGGGCAGAATAGACCAGCCCGAACAGACGCCACACGAGAATACGTTGATGCATCTTGCTCCGGACCCATTGGCTGCTCTGCCTCTGGACAACCCTGCGATCCATCCGTATGAGGAGGGCACCCAAACCTGCCCCGCTTACCACCAGGAACCACAAGGGCGCCCACGGACTCAGTCGAATCCGCATTCGATGCCCATCACCGAACTCCACCTCAAACGCTGCAACAGCGTAATCTGGTTCGCGGGAGGGAGGGACATCAACCAAAGTGCGTATTTCGGCCTTGCAAAATGTTCCGCCGAAAAGTCCAGATGAAAAAGCAAAGGGTCCTGGCCGTGAGATTGGATTGGGATGAAATCAACGGGTTTCCCGTTCACAAAACGGATGAACCCGGATGGAAGATCGGGAAGGGTGGACAGCCGTGCACATTGAAAGTCTTCCGCTTCATAATCCGGCATGATGATGAAAGCGGAAGGGTCTTTTCCCTGGAGCCGAATCCATAGAGAAGAGATCTCGTCAAAAGGAAGGTTGGAAAGAGAATAGGTGGTCGTGCTTACATGGTCTTGCCCCAAAGGGATGTATTCCATTTCATAATCGCCGCTCCCCTTCACTGCACAGTGGCGACATAGAAAAAGAACGAGGAGGCAGGAGATCATTGAGGCAAGGAGAAAACGGAACATCCATTGAAAGGAGCGGCTGGATCTTTTTACGATAAGGCGTAATTGCAAGCAGGTCCCTTTGTTCAACGAAGTCCTGGAACGGTGTCGGATCAAGGGCAACTGTCAAGGACATTCACCCCCCTGTTTTCCAGTTCGGGGATGTACACCGTACAGGAATCAGAGCTCAATGGATTGTTGTCCACCTCGACGATATCGCCCTGACCCATGCCGGTATTGTCGAGAAGGGGGGAAACATCGCTAATCAGGTTGAAGGTGAGCCTGAGGACCGCCAGACTTGTCAAGTTGGCCAGTGGCTGGATGTCGGTGATCGGGTTCGAGTTGAGGTAAAGCTCTTCAAGCTGTGACATCCCGGCCAGAGGCGCTATATCACTGATGGAGTCATTATGAAGCCAGAGGATGATCAGGTTTGTCAGCCCGGCCAGGGGCTGGATGTTGCCGATGGGGTTGATGGAGAAATGAAGCTCTGTCAGGTTCGTCAGGCCGGCCAGAGGCTGTACATCGCTGATCTGGTTGACACTGAGCGTCAGCAGGGTCAACTGGGTTAATCCCGACAGGGTCTGAATATCTTGGATCAGGTTATTGTGCAGCCATAGATAGTTCAGGCTCGTCAACCCGGCCAGGGATTGGATATCTTGAATTTGGTTCATACTGAGATAGAGTTCCTCCAGGCCCGAGAGGTCTGCCAGTGGACCGATATCCTGAATCTGGTTCCCGTCAAGGTGCAGCGCTGTCAGACCCGTCAACCCTGCGAGAGGCTGAACATCTTGAATCAGGTTGGAACTGAGGGAAAGGGTTTGAAGCCTGGTACAGGACTCCATTCCCTGAAGATCGGAGATCATGGAATCATCGGCTGACAAGTGGTGGAGTGCCTGGAGGTCGGAAAAGAGGATATCCCCTGCAGGTTTGCCTATCGCATCCCTGATCGCCTGCTCCAGGTTGGGATCCACGAATTCGATCACATCTTCCCAGCTGGATTGCGTCCCTTCAATGCCTGCCATG
>CAZSUQ010000796.1:1746-2894 GCA_964609935.1 uncultured Thermodesulfobacteriota bacterium
AAAAAAAGACGAACAATGACTTGAAAACGGATGTATTTGTCATGGCGCGCCTCCCTGATCCCGGCCAAGGATCTCGAAAGGAATCCTTTCTTTTCTATACCCACATTAGGATGAGTCGTCCATGGAGTCAAGAATGATTTCAAGGGGTTCTTCGCTCTTTTCCATATCTATCCGGAACGCCATGCGATTCGATATCGATCCCGGAATCCTTGACCCGCAAGTGTTCCTTCTTCTATACTTTCTTAAAGTCCATATCCCGTTGTTGCCTGTCTCTCTCGGCCCCCTGGTACCAATCGTAATCTGGCAAATGACACCACGCAACGATACCGCTCCTATATCTCAGGCAAAAACCGGCCTCACTCGCATTCGTCTCTTCCGACTCCTGTTGGGGCATTCACGCTGGATCCTGGCCTTTGGCATCGCATTTGTCTTTTCCGTGCAGTTCCTCCTCCCTTACTTCAAAACCGTCGACCTCTTTCCCATCAACACCCTATATGCAAAGTTCTTCTTTAAAAACAGCCACAAAGGGCTCCTGGTTCTCCATACGATCCTGCCTTATCTCAATACGCTCCTGGTCTTTCTGTGGTCAGGGTGGCTTCTTTCGCGGATTCCGTTCTGGATACTCGGCCCTGGAAGGACAACATCACACTCCCCGAGGAAATCCCGTACCGGTCTCCTTCGGTCTCGTCGGATTCTGATGGGAACGCGCATCCTTGCCACCCTTCCTTCTGCCACCCTTTTCCTGCAAACGCTGCCCATCCGATTTGAAGCTCGAAAATCCTCCAAGGAATTCCGGCAGGCATGCTCCATGTGCCACCCCAGTCGGAGACCTCTTTACTTCGTAAGGTCCCGTAAGGCCTGGTCCAAGACAATCGATCGGATGAAGTCATACGCACAGGGCCGATTGAGCGACGGTCAGGCCGAATCGGCGCTCCAATACCTGGTTCTGCTTCGCAGCTGGTCTCCTGACAAGCTTTTCAAGATCAAATGCCTGGCCTGTCACGGCAACGCCTTCAGGCGGACGCTGAGATCCGAAGATGACTGGCAACGCATTATCAACCGGATCTCGCGCTTCAACGGCTTCTTCCTGACTCGGATGCAGGCCGAATCCATCCTCGAGCACATCAGGACATCCCCCCTGCTTGATC
>CAZSUQ010000797.1:0-2893 GCA_964609935.1 uncultured Thermodesulfobacteriota bacterium
CTCCATGATCGCCTCCACCGTCCCCTTCACGACCCTTCACAACCTGACAGGCCCTCACTACCAGAAGCACCTTCGTTTCTTCTCCGACAAAACCTTTACCCTGCGTGTCGACGGAGAAACCGTTGCCTGGAACAGGGAGTGGTGCCGCCGTGTCAGGCGCACCGCGGTCTACGTGACGCGCCTCGACAGCGAAAACCTTTCCCTCTGGACCGTGGACCTTGCCCCAAAAGGGGAGGTTTTGTCCGGGTTGCCTGCCACAAATGCGCTCGTGCGTATGATCATCATCCATAATCGCGGGGTTGAATCTCTCAAAGACCTTTCCCTCGCCGTGGAGACGATTGTGGGACGCGTGTCCGGCACCATCATGTTCGAGACCGTCTTCAACGACCGCCGAAGGCTGGGGGCCGGCTTTGCCATGCATGGACATCATGTGAGAGGAGAGGAGAGAAGGCTGGTTCTGGATATCGGGGAGATCCCGCCCCGGGGGGAATTCGTTACGGAGTTCGTCCTTGCCTTCACGCGGGGCGATGATCCCGAACCCGTTTTCGATGCGGTTTCCGTGATCGATCCGGACATGCTTCTGGACACGACCCTGGATGCCTGGAAGGCCTTCACGGATGAGGGCACCGGGATTACCACGAGCGACACCCGGTTCAACGATCTGATGGAGGGGCTCTCCGTTACCATCGGCACACAGCAGGCTGAAACCGGCGGCATGTCCCAGATGAGCGAATACACGGGCACCTGGCTGAGAGACATCATGGGAGGCGCGTGCTTCTATCCCCTGATCGGCCGTATTGGGGATTACAGGCACATGCTCGATTACTACTGGCTGGCAGCCCTGGAGAAGGGCAACATCGCCAACTCCATGGACATCGACATCGAGCTGGACGTGCTCCCGCCCCAGCCGGACTGGGAAAACCTGCCCACCTTCTCGGGGCGGGAGAGCGCGGAAAGCCCGAGCTATCTCGTGATGCACTACAAGGCCCTGCTCGATGCCACCGGAGACTGGGGCCCTCTTGAAGAGCGCTACGGGATGCTTCGCCACGCACTGATGCACCAGGACTTCCGCAACGGATGCCTGCTTCCTTTCTCGGATGATGAAACCTTCCGGCCGGCCCTGGCCGCGGCCTTCGGGCATTCGCTCTTCAACGAGTACCAGAAGACGCACCTCTCGGCGAACTCGTCCTTTCTGTGGGTCGCAGCCGCGGAGTTCATGACCGAGGTGGCTCAACATCTCGGTTACGAGGCGCATGCGAACGAGTACGCGGCCATGGCACAACAGGTGCGGGATTGCGCCGAGCAGTACTACTGGCTGGACAACGAGGGCTTCTACTCACCCCTGATCGACATTGACACCCTGGAGCCGGTGATCCGGCCCTTTGAGGATGTGAACACGAAGCCACTCTGGATCGGCTACCTGGAGCCCGATGATGCAAAGGCCCGGACGAATGTCGTGAATACCATGAACCGGCTCGCTCGCGAAGACGGCCTGTTCTATTCGCCGCTCCACCCCATGTACGCGTTTCTCGGCAGGCTGATGGATTTCGAGAAGGGGGTTGTCACCGGTATGACCTATGGCTACCAGCTGGACAACCTGGCCCGCATCGATCATCCGGACGCTGAAGCGGCCTTCCTGATGTTCAGGCGCTTTTTCAACGATACGGGCAACGTGAGTGAAGGGGAGGTGGTGGATGACTTCGGCCGTTTCAACTACCTTTACGAGCCCTTCGGCTTTACGTGTGATCTGACAGCCCGGTATCGCAGCTGGGAGGGGGGCATCAACGCCGCGGCCATGATCCTTTACCTGTTCGGCCTGGAACTGGATGCCCTGAACAGCCGAATCGTCCTCGCACCGCACCTTCCTCAAGGGTGGCGGTTTGCGAAGATGGAGGGTGCACGTCTCGGGGATGTGACGTTCGATGTAACCGTGGAAGACAACGGGCTTGTACGCCGGTTGACCGTGGACCGTATGACCGGGGACTTGCAGGTGGATGCCGTGGTTTCCCTTGCCGGAGATATCCAGGCGGTCACTGTCAACGGGGTGGCGGTGCAACCCGACCTGGAAACCGAGTGGGGGCGTACACGCGCTCTCCTGCCGGGCCTGGAAGCCGGTATCGGCAGGCCGCTCACTGTAAAAGTAACAAGAAGCGGCCTCTAGAGGGCTGATATGAGAGTATCGATGTCTCAGAGGATCGGAGACGGAATCCGGAACACCTCTGATCTCCTGATCTACTTTTGCCGCATCATGCTGCGGAGGCTCATCTCTTTTCGGGAGAGCCAGAGGGCCGGATAGGCGGGACTGAAGGTCCACGTGCAGTGCGTGTCGATCCAGTCGCAGTTGTTCACGTGGACCGCATTGTAGTAGCCCATGGGCGCCACGATCCCCCACAATTCCTCAAAAGTGCGGTAATACCTTCCTTTCTGATCATAGTATTCCCAGAGGTGGGGTAACAGGGTCTCTTTATCGAAATAGATGACGCGCTTGCTGTACAGGTAGTTGGGATCGAGCTGTTTCATCTCCACGACCCACATGGGCCTGCGTTCGAACTTGAGCCCCTTCCACTTGAACTTCTCCTTGCTGTCCAGGTAATCGGAAACGTCAAAGGTGTATGCAGGCACCAGGAACTCCCGCTCATCGATCACCCGGATCTCATACGGATAGCGGTCGGGCCTGATCATCTGTTGAAGCCCGTCCGCGTCATCAAACGCCAGGTCCTGTCCTGCCGCCTGATCCTGGCTGTCCGTACCGGAGAGCTTTCGAACCCTCCGGAGAAAATTCACGTAGGCAAGGAAGTTGGTGTCCTTCATGATGTCCGAGTAGTGTGTGATGTAGTAGCCCGGATCTCCCACCCGGTCGTGGTTCCCCCTGAGAATGTAATAGGGCATCCGG
>CAZSUQ010000798.1:0-2885 GCA_964609935.1 uncultured Thermodesulfobacteriota bacterium
AAATTGCTTCTCGGGAAATCCGGCTTGCCCGGCGTATTCCGACAGGCTCCTAGACAAACACGGCACGAAAAAACTCGTGGGCAACGCACTCTATAATAAGATCGTAAGCGAGGTCAGTTATAAGATAGCCAAGGAACCGCGCTGGGAATGGCACACGCCAAAATCCGTATCCTTCAATGTCGTGGGGACCTTTGACATGCTTTCCCAGGTGGCCAAAGCAGTTGAAAAGGTTGATCAGACCTTCCGGGCCAGGCTGTATGCCGACAAGATAAAAGGTCCCTGGGTCAACATGATGACAACGCCGAAGGAGAAGAAGATTCTTTCGTCACGAGAGGTGAGCCCCGGAGAATATGCCCGCCTAAAAAGAGAAGAATCCCTGGGCATGATCGAGTCAAAAAGAAAAGCAGAGGCAGCCCTGTCCGCCCTGCCCGATGTGAGCGTCCCGGAGTTCAAGAGCGATGCAGAGGCGATCCTGTACGCACATAAAATGCTTCGCGAGTCCTCCCCGCAGGAACTGGAAGCCTACCTGATACGCACAATAGCACCGGGCTTCTTCCTGCAGGGCAACAATGTCATGCTGAATCAAAGAGGTGCCGACTTTATCAACGACGCGGTCCGGAGGGCGCATAAACTCAACATCACATACGGAGAGGCCTACTGCCCTGATCCGGTGGTGGCCCATAAACAGAGCGGTTCCATGTCGTTCTACAGCAAGGCAGGGAAAGGCAAGACCCGCATATCCGTGGCTGCGTTCGGCGGCACCTATAAAGAAGGCGTCCTGGTTGGCAAACAGTGGAAGATCACCGATTTGTCCATCTCCATCCCGAACAAACCGGACCAGATCGCCTACATCCGTTCGTTCAGCGATCCCAATAAGCTTTGTCCCGGGAAGAAGGCAAAAACAACACCAAGTGCCCCGGCCGGTATTTCCTGGAACAAGGTGAGCTTTCCGGAGGTCCGCCTGCAGATTGCATTTCCTGACGACAAGCCGAAAAAAACGGTCAAGGGCAAGCAGTACCAGTATATGTTAAGCCACCGAACCGGGACTTACGTGCTCACCGCCTGGAAGCTCGGTCAAACCGTATCCAAAGCCAAAGCATCTCAAATGATTGACAGCATGGCCGCCAATTTTGCCAAGAACATGAAGTACAGTATCACGGGCCAGAACACGTATACCTACAAGGGCAACACGGGAAAGGTTTTCACGATTGCTTCGGGGGACAACCTGATTCGCTACAGGTCGGTCGTGGTGGGCGAGATCATGTATCAGCTGGTTCTCAGCTCTACCCAGAAGGCCCTGAAAAAAGAGCTGGAAGACAGCTTCTTCTGTTCGTTCGCTGTAACCGAATAGGTAACATTGCGCTGGGGAACCGCCGGCCGTTCAGCGTCACGGAAAAGCAAACAAAAAGATCCCACGGATTTTCGCACAACCCGGGAAGAAACAACGGGAACTTCGCTGCCTGACATTTCAGGAAAGGCGCATCCGGCTACTTCAACTCCGCCCGTGAATAGCCCAGCAGGTTCCTTGCCACCACGAGCTGCTGGATCTGCTGGGTCCCTTCGTAGATGTCGTTGATCTTACAGTCCCTGGCCCACTTCTCCACCAGCCACTCCCGGGAGTATCCCTTAGGCCCCAGCAGGGAAACGCAGCGGCGTGCGATCTGGCTCCCCATGCGGCCGGCCTTTGCCTTGGACATGGAGGCTTCCAGGGCATTGGAACGGTTGTTGTCCCCCATCCACGCGGCCCGGTAGATGAGCAGCCGCATGGCCTCCAGTTCCGCCTCCATGAAGAGAACCTCCTTCTCCACGGCACCCAGCTGATGCTTGCCCAGGCCGTACCGGAACCGGAAGCCTTCTTCTTCGAGCTTGTCCTTGGTGAATTCCAGGGCTGCGCGAGCCACGCCCAGCGCCATGGCCGCCACCAGGGGCCGGGTGTTGTCAAAGGTCTTCATCACGCCCTTGAAGCCCTGGGTCTGGGTCTTGACCTCTGCGGAGCCGAGGATGTTGTCCTTGGGGATGCGCACGTCTTCAAACACGATGGAGGCCGTATCCGAGGCGCGGATGCCGAGCTTGTGCTCGAGCTTGGTCACGGACACACCCGGTCGCTCCTTTTCCACCAGAAAGCTCTTGATGGCCGCCTTGCCTGCGCTCTTGTCCACGGTGGCCCACACCACCACCACATCGCACTGCTTTCCGTCCGTGACAAAGATCTTCTCGCCGTTGATCACCCACTCGTCCCCGTCCAGGACCGCGGTGGTGGAGATGGAGCCGGAGTCGGAACCGGAGCCGGGTTCGGTGATGGCCATGGAAGCATACCTGCTGCCGAAGCGTTCGAGCTGCTCCGGCGTTGCCACGGCGGAGATGGCAAAGTTACCCAGCCCGCTCCCGGGGATGGCGAGCATGAGACCGCAGTCCCCCCAGCAGAACTCCTCTGTGCCCACCACGGCCATCATGGTGGCGCCGATGCGGTCCTCGGTTTCCGGCTTGGGCTCCTTGGGGGCATCGGCCTCCTTTTTCTTCTTCTTCTTTGGAGGGGATGCGCCCGAGGCCTGGGCCATCATGGACCCGAGGAACGCGATCTCCTCGGCGATGGTGTGCTCCTGTTCGTCGTACTTCCTTGAAATGGGACGAAACGTGTCCTTTCCCACGGCGTAGGTCATGTCCTTGACCATCTTCAAAGGGGGAGGAAGTTCAAAATCAATCATTTTGCCTCTCCTTGTATAGCGTAAGTTTAGACAATGGCCAGGCCGTCGATGATCTCAAAGCCGCAGCCGTTGCGGAACCAGAGCTCCACCGGATGTTCCCGAATGTAGCCGTGGCCTCCCAGCACCTGCACGCCGTTGTCCGTTATGCTTGCCGCATACTCGCCCGCATAGAGCTTGGCC
>CAZSUQ010000799.1:0-2883 GCA_964609935.1 uncultured Thermodesulfobacteriota bacterium
CTGGAGGCTCATCTTACGAGTCGGATCGCATTACTACCTTTGTGAAAAAAGCGCGGATGTATCACGGAAAGACTCCAACCGAAGGCCCGCGGGTATGATCAAGTGGGTCTGGGCCCTGTTGCTGACACTTTGGTTTCCAATGGCCTCCCCGGTTCAAGCCGGGCTGAACGAGGGGGACAAGGTCCCGTCCTTCACTTTGAAGGACAAGGATGATCAAGATTTTCGTTTTCCGGAAGATGCACGAGGCAAGGTGGTCTTGGTGAATTTCTGGGCCTCCTGGTGTCCGGAGTGCAAGGTAGAGTTGCCGGAGCTGATTGCGCTGAAGGAAGCGTATGGGCGCAAGCCGTTCCTGCTGCTCTGCGTAAACATGGACCGAAAACGAAAGACGGCCGACAAGTTCCTGCGCAAGCTGGACAAGCCAGTCCCCGTCCTCTACGACAACGATCAGAAGCTTGTAAGCCTTTTCCAACCCGTGGGGGTCCCCGCTTCCTTCCTGATCGGGTCCGGCGGGCGGATCCGCAAGGTCTATATCGGGTTCGAGAAGGGGACCATGGAACTCTACAAGCGTGACATTACACAACTTCTGGAAACCGCGGAGCGATCTTCGAAACCGGCTCAAAAGGAACCGGCCGTGGCGAACCCAGCCGTAGCGCCGGAACAAGCGGTTCACGGCAGGGAGGAGTGATGATTCGTCTCCAGCGTGATTTGTTCACGGGGAAGATGTCCATGCAGGCAGGCAATCCCCTTTGGTTCGGGGTTTTCCTGGCCTTGCTCTGCGTGGGGTGTTCCTTGGACACGGGCTCCAGCTCGGCGACCCTTCCGGACGTGGACTACACGTACTATGTTCAACGGGTTCAGCCGATCCTGGAACACCGGTGCGCGTTCTTTGCGTGCCATGGGAGCCGGGACCGGTTCTTCCAGATTTATCAGGAAGTCCGCCTGCGTGAGATCCCCGATCCGGACCCGCTACTCGAGGCCCCCCTTCCGTTGACGCAGTCCGAACTGGAGCGAAACTTCCGGCAAACGGCGGGTCTGTTGTTCGGACTCGGCGATCCGGAGGACAGCCTCCTGTTTTCCAAGCCGCTGGCGGAGGGTACCCGTCACGGGGGTGCGTCGCTTTTCCAGGGTCCGGATGTCTTTCTGAACCGGGAGGATCCGGACTATAAGACTCTGCTCCAATGGGCTAGAGGAGCCCGCGCGGAGCCGGACGCCGTGGGAGGGGAAACTCCATGAGACGTGAAACAAAAGCTGCGAATCTCCGCGTGTGCCTTGCGGAAACGTTCGTTGGGTCGTTGCGTACCGTGGCGGTCCTGTTGCCCATGCTCCTGCTCCTGGCGATCCCGTTGCCGGCGTGGGCGTTCCAATTCTACTTCTTCTTCGCCGGCCCCTCCAGCAGCGGCGAGGGGGGAGGTCGTTATTTCACAGGCTCACCCCGCTACAAGTTCTACAATTGTCGGATTTGCCACGTTCACACCCCCGGGGAGATCCGGGTCTCCCTCCGGACGGAGCCGGAGGATCTCTTCCGGCAGGGATACCAGCCCGGCGTGACCTACGAGGTGCATCTGACCTTGGACCGCGAACTCCGAGCGCCTGTCGTGAAGCTGTTCAGTACCAACAACTTCTGTTTCGAGGTGCTGGATACGTCGGGCCGCAACGTCGGCACCTTGGACACGGGCTTCCCGGGGACCCCCCTATCGCAGCTGCTGGAACCCGTGGTTCTCTCCCCGGACAGCACCGTGGTCATGAGCGGCCCGTTCTTTCCTGATCTCTCCTGGAGTTGGTTCTGGGTAGCGCCGCCCCCCGGAACGGGTCCCGTGACCTTCTACCTGGGGTTTGTGGATGGAAACGGGGACTTGAAAGCGTTCACCGACGACGTGTCTGTTTTGCAGAGGGAGATCTTCGAACGCCCCTGATTCCGAGGTGTTTCCTGTGTTCAGCGGGCAACCACACGACCCCCTGGGACCTTAACGTCGCTGCGTGATGGCTCAGGTACGTTTGTTCCTGTCTTCGGTTTCCCCAACATTGCATCTAGACGATTCCACTCAGCTCGGAATGTGGCGAAAGCTCTATTGGCGTGGGCGAGGGGAAGAGAACTTGCATGCCACACCCGAATGATGAAGCCCTTGCAGATGAAGCTCATCACATTTCTCAGTCTCCGAAATCGAAAGAGGTTGTTTCTTCAAGGGCCTTGGCACAAGATCTATGTGAAAAAGGAGGATGCTGTGAAGTGAGGATTCGGCGAGAAGAAAATTTTAAGAAATTCTTTCTGAACTGTTGACAGATTTATTGGAAACGGATATATTGAAATTGGCATTCAATTTCAACAAAGGGTCTGTATGAAAAATCCTTCGCAAGTCTTCACCGAGTTCCTGCGGAAGAAAAACCTGAAACTCACCCGCCAGAGAGAAGAGATCCTCAGCACATTTCTGGATTCAGGTAAACATCTGAGCGTAGAAGAACTCTATGACATCCTGAAGAAGTGGGAATTGAAGGAGGTCGAAAAGGGCTGGAGTGTCCAAGTCAAGGACACTGAACCCAGGGCCTCGATACTCGATGAACTGTGGGGAAACTCGGCGCAGCCTAAAAGCCTGCCACAGACCATAAAGCGCAAGCCGACCGGGCACCAGGTTGAAATAGGGACGTGGGTTGAGCGGGACCGCATCGGGATATGGCTCACTAATAAGCGCACCGGCAAGACCATTGCGGAATGGTGGGATGAGGACGCTCGTGAGATGTTTGAGCAGGGATTCTTCAAACCGGGCGATATAAGGCACCAGACGATAACAGGGAAAGCCTTTGAAGAGAGCGTCCTGGACTACGCCGAGGGCGCGGGGCTGCTGGCTGGCAGCGGCAAGCACTTGCCTCAGACGATACGAGATGCCT
>CAZSUQ010000800.1:0-2883 GCA_964609935.1 uncultured Thermodesulfobacteriota bacterium
TGGCGGGGTACTTTCTACTCAGCAAAGGCGGGGTACTTCTCAAAAGCGGCGAAGAAAATACGAAAAGAACTTCTTGAGAAGGGTTTCATAGACATTACGCATCCAGGTGGAGCGTTTCGACGGGACTCAACAAAATTTTCGATTTCAGAACGTTGGAGAAAATACGGTACCCCCCACTTTGAAAAACGAAAGTGGCCGGAGGACAACCTTCAACGGGGCTATCGGAAGAAGAATCACCAAAAAGTCCTGGAAGAGAAGAGCACTTTTTCACCGTCCCAAAACGATACCCATACACACGGCCCAAAAGGAAACACTAAAAGCCAATTGAAGGCTGTTTAGGGTATCGAAAGGAAACCTATAAAACATGGGCGATTATCCTTGCAATGTATTTAAATATCGACAGAAGTTAATGATCAAAGATGATGGGTCATCTCATGGATTTAGGGTATCGAAAGGGGATGTGTTCTACAGATGGCCATACCAGGGGGGAGCAGAAGTCGGATTCAAGCAAATAGCACAATCTGCCGGATGAAAGGGGAAAGTCATGAAAAGACCCGAATGCCGACACATGGCATTCTGCACACCCACCCTGTGCGCTGTCCGTGACGGGAAATCGCCAAACGGGTGACCGAGTCCCTGCTGGGGAAATTCACCCGTGAGGTGAAAAATCAGTTCAAGTGCTTATCAACTGAAAGGGATCGAAGTGGCAAAAGCGAAACAAAAGGCGGGTAAAGTCGACCTTCAGGAACAATTTATCGAACTGCGAGCATCTGGTTTATCCTACACTAAAATCTCCAGGAAGTTGAATGTCAGTAAACCGACGCTCATTGCCTGGTCAAAGGATCTGAAATGGGAGATTAGCAACGCCCATGCGCTCCGAATGGATGCTCTGTTTGAACGTTTCGCCGTATCTACCGAAAAGCGGATCAAGGTTTTCGGAAAGCGCCTGGAAGCCATCTTGAAGGAACTGGACAAGAGGGATCTCTCGAAGGTCAGGACGGAGGCCTTGCTGACGTTGGCCCTGAAATATGGAGAATGGTTGCGAAGTGAATATATACCTCTCGTGCTGAGAGAAGAACAGGTATACGGCAGCTGTTTTATACCGACCCTTACTGATGAGTGGCAGGGCTGACCGTTCCTTGTCCAATTTTTTACCAGGTTCATTATGTGCAGGACACTGGCGCGACTGTCAGTACCATGGTTCGTATCGGTTCGCATTAGGAAAACGAGTGAAGCTGGGCTTGCTCCCACCCTCATCTATCTAGGCGGGAACTCCTGAGTTGAAACGAGCCTGTGTCTCCCGAAATATACCCTCTCTGGTTTACAGATAACCCCCTTCCGGCGCACTGCTCGGCCTAGCAGCGCGTTGAAAAAGTAGGGTTCGTTTGCATGTTGAACGAGTTTTTCGGGCTCACTGATTTCCAATGTCTTTCAAGCCAATAAAGTAGATTTTTCCGGGACACAGAGCAGGAACGGTCTGAAAGCTGAAAACAAGGCAAAAAATCGTTGCAATAAAAGCCGTATGAGGGCCTCTAGGCCCCGGGGAGTTCCTGCTCGATACAGATCTCGCATCACCAGGGATAAGTTGAAGGCACAGGCATGGATCAGGTAGCGTTTCCAGACATTCTCACGTCCTCGGAGCCAGACCCGGCGCATCCCGCCGCTGTCCAGCATGTGAGCGAAACTCCTCTCCAGAATCTCCGCTCGCTTTTTCTGCAGCCCTTTGGCCTTTGCTCGCTTCATACGATTCCGGTTTCCGTAGACGGCCTTCTGCTGTTTCGACTTTCCTTTCCACTTCCGTCGTCCACGGTTCGGTTCGGCGATATAGGTTCGGATACCTACCTCTTCCAGATCCGCAAGAACCTGACCGCTGTGATAGCCACGGTCCGCCACACATTCCGGAAGATATTCTTCGTCGTCATTGCAGCTTTCTTGTACGGCGTTCAGATTCTCACCCGCCTCGGCCAACGTTTCCCAGACCGATTCCGTATCCCCCCGGTCCGCCGGATGGATCACCACCGAAACCATGGCACCTGTTTCCAGATCCATGGCATGTTCGGCCTTGTACGCAAAGTGGGTCCGGCCGTCCTTCATCTTTGTAACCTTTGCATCCGGGTCGTTTGGATTCTCCCATTCCTTGTTCGAACAGCTCTTGTTGGGACGGTTCCGGTCAAAACGGCCCAGGTCCTCTTTCGTTGGCTCTTCCAAACCCGACTGCTTGGCCAGCGCTTTCAGATAGGCCTCGTACCGCTTTCCATCGATCTTCCTGCGGATGGTCCGCATGGCAGCGTTGGCCTCCACGTTGGAGGCGTCCATGCCGATCTTCTTGCCCTTGAGAAGCTTCTCCTTCTTCAGGATCTCCAGTACGTACGCAAAGACCTCTTTGTGGGCTTCCAGGGTCAACCGATTCCGGATGCGGCTCAGGCTGGAATGATCCGGGGTAGCCTCAGTGAACTTGTACCCCAAAAACCCTTCCAGACTCTTGGAATCTGCCACTTTCCAGGCGATGCCTCGCTCGGACTTGATCCCCTCGAAATAACCGATCATCAGCATCCGGAAGTAGACCCCCGGCGGGATCGAGGGCCGTCCCATAATCTCGGCGTAGAAGGGGGCACAAAGCTCTTCGCAGAACCGGTCGAAATCATGTTTCCGAAGGATCCTGTCCAAGCGGTTGAAAAACGGATGACTCGGCCCTTTGGGGATGTCCGAGTAGTTGATAAACAGATCTTCCGTCGTTCGCTGATCGCTCTTTCGTCCCAAAGACATGCAGCATCTCCTGGTTCGCGTTTGCGTTCCCAGGATTATAGCTCATATACAAACTAACGAAAACGGTTTAGAGCGTATTTTCGGACTTTTTCAACGCGCTGCTAGGGCATGCCAAGG
>CAZSUQ010000801.1:0-2879 GCA_964609935.1 uncultured Thermodesulfobacteriota bacterium
AAAAGCAGCACGGCGCAAAGCATGAACAGGAGAGGGATCGAGCGGTTTGCCTGGTAAGAGCTCCTCATCGGTATCTTCTCCCCGCTGGATTTTGGCTTGGGGTCTCTTTTCTGACGTTAAAAGGCTGGGATCGACTTTGCACTTAGATGGATAAAAGCAGTCTCTTCAATGGGTTTCGAGCGTTCCCGTGTGAATAACAGAATGCCTGAAAGAAGTCAAAAAACCAAGATGTTACAAGATGGGTGATGCCAGGGCACAAAGGCTCTCCAACATCGGCTCCCAGCGGCTCCTCCCTTCGAAGTCCTTGAGCTCGAGTTCCCGGCTTGCGGCGATCTCACGGTCGAGGAGTTCCCGCAGGGATTGCTCTGCAAAAGGTCCCCAGATTTCCAGGTTCACCTCGAAATTCAGGCGGAAGCTTCGGATGTCGAAGTTGGAGGAGCCGACAAAGCCCCATTGATTGTCCACGAGCATGGCCTTGGCATGGACGAAAGGGGGCGGCTTTTCGAAGATCCTCACACCGGCCTCCAGCAGGGGGCCGTAAAAGCTCTGGGCCGCGTATTGAGCGTACCAGTGATTGTTTTTTCCCGGAACGATGAGCCTTACGTCCACACCTCGCGCTGCCGCGTTGAGCAAAGCGGTGAACAGGGAAACGTCCGGCACGAAATAAGGGGTCAGAAGCTTGATGCTTCTCTGTGCCATGACCACCAGCGTAAAGAAACTCCGATGAATGGACTCATAATCCGGTCCGGGACCCGACCGGATGACACGTGCGTAGTTTTCTCCCTGCTTCTGTTCTGTGGGGAAGTATTCCTCCCTCAGGAGTTCCTCGGGCCCGTCATCGGAAACATAGAACCAGTCCTGGAGAAACGAATACTGAAGCTCGGATACAATGGGTCCCCGGATTTCAAAATGATAGTCCTGAACCTGTGGCCCCTTTCCGGACCCGGAGATGTTCTCGTCATGGACATTGATCCCTCCCATGAACCCGGTGGAGCCGTCCACGATCAACAGCTTGCGATGGTTCCTCAGGTTGATCTGGAGCCTTCGCTTGAGCGGGTGGATCAGTGAGTAACCGACGATCTGCAGGCGGGGAACATCCAGGTATTCGAGAAAGAAGCCGCTCAGATGGGCTGCCGATGAGCCCAGCCGATCGTAAAGAAAGCGCACCTGGGTCCCGCTCTGTGCCTTGAAGCGCAGGAGATCCATGAACCGTTTGCCGATCCGGTCCGGTCGGATGATGTAGGTTTGAAAATGGATGGAGGAACAGGCTTCCTGAATGGCCTCGAGCATGGCCGGATAGGCCCCGTCACCGTTTTCCAGGAGCAGGATCTGGTTCCCTGTGAGCGCCGGCATGTCCGTGAGTTGACGGTCAAAGGCCATGACGGCCCGCGATTGCTCCTCAGACAGATTGGTGACGTTGAAGTGCTCGATGTTTTCCGCCCGCCTGCGCAGAACCTTTGCGGCATGTGTCCCCGGTTTTTCCAGAAGCCGGGTCCTGGCAGCCTCGAGTCGGAGCCCCTTGACCTCCACACGGTTGATCCCGAACAGAAAGTAGGCACAGGCCCCCAGGAAAGGGAACGAGAAGATGACAAAGATCCAGAGTACGGCGGAAACCGCTTCCCGCTTCTTGTACCGAAGGACATGGTAGGTTGCCAGCACGCTCAGGATGAGACTCAGGCCGGCTGCGGAAAAGAAGTACCCAATCATAGGAGCCGATCAGAACGCAAGGGTTAGAGGCTTCATGGAATAAGTGGGAAAGTCCCTTGATTATCTTCTTTTTCCTTTTCCGTGACAAGACAGCGGCGAAGTTCGGCAGGACCCGGAGCCTGAGGAGCGTCCCTAGCTGAAGGATGAAAGAGGTACAGGGTTGCAATCCGGAACGAATGAGACGGTCAAAGGGGGATGTTGAAGGTCACGCAGAGCGGCGGCTGGGGATCACCATCGAAGATCGAGACCGAGCCATGTGGTGAAATCCATGAGTGGAATTTGATCGGTGACGGACTGCAGGGCATGCGTGTATTTCATCTTCAGGTTGAGGTAGAGATCCTTTGTTACGCAGGTCACCCACTCCGTGAGATACGTGGACCCGCATGTCACCCTGAGGTCGCTGAACTGAATGGGCATGGGTCCCTGATGAAGGAAGTAGGGTCCCAATCCGACCCCGACGGACTGTGTTATCCTCCGGGTCTTGTACAGCGGTACCTTCATCAGGAAGGAGAGGGGAAAGAGGTTCATCCTGGGTGACAACCCGGCGGTCTTCCCTTGACGGGTGCCGATGCGGAGGCGATGCCCGCCTGAGATCCCAAAGGAGAACCCCGTGGGGAAGGACCACTCCGTGTATACCGACTGCGGGATCCCGGGATCATACAAGCAAAGAAGTCCGGACTGATCCGGGATATCGAGGGATATGCCCGTGGACTCAGCCCCTGTGACGCAGGGGGGTGTGACCAGAAACACCAGCCATGCCAGGGCAAGTCCTGCTGCAGAGCGAAAACGAATAGGGCTTTTCTTCATGCCTCTCATGGGTCGTTTCCCTTACTGCGAATCGGGTTTCACCCCACCTGTTATACAATCGGCGTGCCAGGTCCTACCCTTGAATCGCTTAATCGCCCGGCTCTTATAGCACCAAAAAATAATGAATGCAAGAAGTTATTTGAAATATTTAAACAAAAAGTTTAAGTAATTATCCTTTGGAATTTCGGCAGGTTTGGATACCGCTCCGTAACCGTCCTGTTACGATCGTGTCCGTTCCCTTTTGAACTGTTATGAATTTTAATCAATGAAAATAGTGTGTTATCTCATGAATCGAAAAGATCCTCACAGGAACTCGAACGGGATGGGGTTCAATCTTGATTTTCCCCTGAATCTTGTCATAAAAT
>CAZSUQ010000802.1:0-2878 GCA_964609935.1 uncultured Thermodesulfobacteriota bacterium
CGATCCCTCTCCACTCTCGAGGACGGAACAACACCACCTCTCCACCATCTCCACCGGCGAGCACCTTGAAGAACTGGTTGGGATTCCACCATGTGAAGGTTGGGAACATGTATGGAACGTTGACGGTAAACACACCTTGGACAACGCCTCCTTCTCTGGCGTACTTCGGCAAGAACTCCGTTTCGGCGCGTTGCCATGTATCCCACCAATCCCAGTGAACGGTACTGTGGGTACCAAGAAGACGGGCGTCCTGTTCCGTTGCTGCGACGAATTTGTCCTGCATCTCCCCTCCCATGGATGCGGGGTACGCGTACAGGTGGCCGCTGGGCGGGAGCATGAAGTAGTCGTTCCCGGTTTTATGACTCATGTCGTAGTACCATTCAAGCACATCGGGGGCGATGCGAAGGAGGTGTGGAGAGATCGACCATGTAATCGGTGCACATGAATTTTCGGTTTGCTCGCAATCCGAAAGGCGTTGGCGAAGCCACTCGCTACGCTTATCCATGATGTACGCGATATTGTCCCCATCGCCCACGACGAATGCCACATAGGTCTTTCCGGGGTCATAGTCAAGTTCTTCCAGCTCATTTTGCTCAAGCTCGTTTGCATCAACAATCGGCTTTCGCCGCGAGGAGAAAAAGGACAAATTACTCGTCTTGGTGGGAATCGCACCCATGTTGCGCGATTCCACACACCTGGTCTGAGCCTCGAAAAGGTATCCACCGAACACCAACCAATAATCTGCATACCCGTAGACGCCGGTGAGGCTCGACCAGGGGCTTTCATTGACGATATCGCTGAGGAGTGCATTTTCCGGCGATGACTCAATGCAACCGTTAATCAGGAAGCTAACGAACAGCTTCTCTGAAAATACGAAATCAACCAGGGAAGGCTCCATGTCTCTTGTCATTCCCGGGTCCCAGACTCTGGGATCACTTGTATCGTATCCGGGGTTGAGCATGGCCAATCCAGTGGTATCATCCCCATAGGCATCATAGACATATTTCGTGGCGAGATAAGGTGTGTCCCGCTCTTCAAACGCAACGATGGCATCAAAGACCGCGTTGTCGCATGTAACAGCCTTTCCCTCGTCCAAAGGGACAGCCCCAAGAACGGCAGCAACGGTGAGGATATTGGGAAGCAAGGCCTGTTGGGCAGAGTAGGAGTACCGCACACACGGGAACTCTGCCGCACACGTCTCCAGGAAGCCGGCGGCAGTGGTGATCTCACTTGGTTCCAAATTGAGCTCTTCCAGCCATTGGGAATCCTTGTCCTTCTTGCGGGTGTAGACGGAACCACCCTGTTTACGGTTGTACAATCCAGCACATGCCTGTACCGCCAACTGCATGGCCGGTGTTGTCTCCGGGTCAATATCCACCACCTTGAATACAACCACCTCTTCTGATACCTCGTGGGACACCTGGTCGGACTCGCTGCATGCAAACATCACAATGAGTACCAGTATGAAAATGCTTGCAAGGGAGGCAGAGATTCCAACGTCTCGTGGATTTGGACCTCTTTGATTTGAACGAATCTTTGTCGGTGATTCAGACATGTGATGAGCCTTTCCTTGAGTCGCCCTGAGATCTCATGTCTCCGACACCATCACCGAGTTCAGGAATTCGATCAGGATGCCTTCGGTGATGTCGTCCGGCACCTCGTCCAGGACACGGTTGATCCCTTCCATGCGGTCCGGGAGCTGGGAGCCCTGCACGCCCGCCAGGGGTGCAAGCTTCTCAAAGGTTTCCGGACTCATGTCCTGCGCCAGTGCCATCATGTCCGCATGAAGGTTCTCGGTCTCGTCCCCGGATTCTTGCTCCAAGAGGTCACGAACACACTTCCTCAAAACGCGCACCAGCTCTTTTGCCTTGGGAACCGAGGAGCGGTTCAGGGAGATGTGAAGGTTTGCCGGGGAATTCTGCTGGCCGAACTGGGGCTGGAGGAACCAGCCCCTGAGCTTCATCTCATCCGCCAGGCGGTAGATGTTGAGCTTCTCCGTTGTGGAGGTGAAGGAGAACATGCACATGTCCGGCTTGCCGAGGATGCGGAGCCCCTCGATGTTCCTGATCTCCTCCACCAGGACCCTGGTGACCTCCATCACCTCCCTGACGATCTTCATGTAGCCCTCGTCGCCGAGAAAATGAACCACGGCCCAGGCGGCCGCCAGGGGGCCGGCAGACTTGGTGCTGGTGATGGTGGGATTGATGACCGTGTATCCCGTCCACCGGGAGCAGGCAAAGATCTGGTGCTTCCGAAGGTCGTTGTTCCTGTAAAGAACCACGGAGGCGGGTTTTGCCGAGTACCCGTACTTGTGCATGTCCGTGGACATGGACGTCACGCCCGGAACCTTGAAGTTGAACGCCGGCACCGGGTATCCCAGCTTCCTCATGTAGGCCAGGTGGATGCCGCCCACGCAGGCATCGATGTGGAGAAGCAGGTCCTTTTCCAGTGCCAGGGCGCCGATTTCCGGGATGGGGTCCACCACGCCGTGTGCATAGCCCGGCGCCGACGCCACGAGCAGGACGGTGTTGTCCGTGACGGCCCCTCGCATGAGGTCAACGTCGGCCAGATAGGAGTCGTCCCTTACCGGCACAGGGACCGGCTTGAGGCCCAGGTAGTGTGCAGCCTTGTAAAAGGAGGCGTGGGCCGTGATGGGCAGCACGAACTCGGGCTCCCTGATGTGCGGCCTGTGAACCCGGGCCCAGTCCCTGGCCGCCTTCACGGCCAGGATCAGGCTCTCGGTGCCGCCGGTGGTGAAATTGCCCACCACGGTTTCGTCTCCGCCCAGGAGGTTTGCGATCATGGACACGAGCTCGTTCTCCAGGCGAAGGTAGCTCGGGTAGGTAAGGGGATCGAGCCCGTTCTCGCCCAGGTACAT
>CAZSUQ010000803.1:0-2876 GCA_964609935.1 uncultured Thermodesulfobacteriota bacterium
TCTTGACCGTCGTCATCCCGGCCTTGGAGCGCCTTTCCAAGGAAGGAGAGGCCGGACGAAAAAAGATCACGCAGTACACGAGATACGGAACCGTCTTTCTGAGCATGATCCAGGGGATGGGGATCGCCTTCGGCCTGGAAAGCATGAAATCGCCTGTGGGCGAACTCATCGTACCGACTCCGGGATGGGCCTTCCGACTGATGGCGGTGATTACGCTGACGGCTGGCACGGCCTTTCTCATGTGGCTGGGTGAGCGAATCAACGAAAACGGGATCGGGAACGGCATATCCATGATCATCTTTGCCGGCATCGTGGCCAACCTCCCTGCAGCGATCTTCAATACATGGCGCATGCTCAAGACCGGAGAGATGAGCATTTTTGTCATCCTTATTCTCGCCTTGATGATGGTCGTCGTGGTGGGTGCCATTATTTTCATGGAAAGGGGCCACCGCAAGATTCCGGTCCAATATGCCAAGCGCGTCGTTGGCAGAAAGATCTACGGTGGATCGAGCACACATCTTCCGTTGCGCGTGAACACCGCGGGGGTGATTCCTCCCATCTTTGCCTCATCGCTGCTCATGTTTCCGGCCACCATCGCCAATTTCATTGAACAGCCCTGGGCACAAACCATTGCCAATCTCCTGTCGCCAGGCCAAATCCTTTACAATGTTATGTACGTCGTTCTGATCATATTTTTCTGTTATTTTTACACGGCTGTTCAGTTCAATCCCGTCGATGTAGCGGACAACATGAAGAAATACGGCGGCTACATACCCGGGATTCGCCCTGGAAAGCGGACCGCTGATTACATTGACAAGGTTTTAACCAGGATCACCCTCGGTGGTGCTCTCTACTTGTCCGCGGTCTGCGTCCTGCCGACCATCCTGATTCAGCGGTTCAACGTTCCGTTTTTCTTTGGAGGCACCGCCCTCTTGATCGTTGTGGGCGTGGCCCTGGATACCATGACACAGGTCGAATCCCACATGTTGACCCGGCACTACGAGGGATTCCTCAAAAAAGGTCGACTGAAAGGAAGACGAGGCTAATCTTAAATACGGCAATGATTGTCCTGAAGACGCCTGAAGAAATCGCCATCATGCATGAGGCGAATCAAATCGTCGCAGAGATACTGGAGACGCTAAAACAGAAAGCTTCCCCCGGCGTTACGACGCTGGAACTGGACCAGATGGCGGAACAGTACGCGAAGAAAAGGGGTGCCACATGTGCGTTCAAGGGTTACCGGGGATATACCCATGCGCTGTGTGCCTCGCTCAACGAGGTGATTGTGCACGGTGTCCCCTCTTCGCATGCCATGCGCGAGGGGGATATCCTGAGTCTTGATTTTGGCGTTTACTATAAAGGCTATTATGGGGATGCGGCTATCACCTTTCCTGTTGGAAAGATCTCAAAACAGGCTGAATCGCTGATGAACACCACCAAGGAATGCCTACTGAAAGCGATTGACGAGATGGTTGAGGGGAACCGCTTGTCCAATGTTTCCGTGGCGATCCAACAACACGCGGAAGCGCAGGGATTCTCGGTGGTCCGGGATTTTGTCGGACATGGAATCGGAAGGCAACTCCATGAAGATCCGCAGGTGCCGAATTACGGATCTCGAAACACCGGCATTCGCCTGAAACGAGGGATGGTCCTCGCCGTGGAACCCATGGTCAATGAAGGAGACTGGCGTATTCAAGTGTTGGATGACGGATGGACCGCGGTCACAAAAGACCGCTCCCTGTCCGCACATTTTGAGCATTCCGTGGCCATTACGGAGAACGGGCCGCTTGTTCTCAGCAAGCTTCATTGATCCCCCGCCGCAGAAAGCTTTTGCGGTCCATGGTTGAAACAAGGCAATCATCATTCGGGAATACAAAGGTGATCTCATGCCAAAAGAAGAAGCGATCGAGGTAACAGGCAAAGTCATCGAACCTTTACCGAATGCCATGTTCCGGGTGGAACTGGAAAACGGCCACAGGATCCTGGCGCACATCTCCGGGAAGATGCGCATGCATTTCATCAAGATTCTCCCTGGGGACAAGGTGACCGTTGAACTATCGCCGTATGATCTAACACGAGGGCGAATCACGTACCGCGTTCGGTAGGGTTTGTTCATTGTACAGGATGACGCGTACTGCGTTCATCGATCCTCCAAGGAAGAAAAGATGAAAGTTCGAGCCTCGGTCAAGAAAATTTGTATCAAATGCAAGATCATTCGAAGAAAAGGTTCCGTTCGCGTGATCTGTGATAATCCGAAACACAAACAGCGTCAGGGATAAGGCGAGAAGCTTTGCCCCTACGAAAAAGGAGAGCACGTTTTGGCTCGCATCGCTGGTGTTGACCTTCCGAAAGGGAAACGTATCGAAATCGCCCTCACGTACATTTACGGCATTGGACGTACCAGTGCGCACCAGATCGTTCAGAAATCCGGGCTGGATCCGTCCAGGAAAACCGAGGATTTGAACGACCAGGACATTACGACGATTCGCGAGATCATCGAAAGCAACTTTAAGATCGAGGGCGACCTTCGCCGAGACATTGCCATGAATATCAAGCGGCTCATGGATCTCGGATCTTACAGGGGCCTGCGACACAAAAAAGGGCTCCCGGCGCGCGGACAACGAACACACACCAATGCCCGCACACGCAAGGGACCCCGTCGCTCGATTATTGGAAAGAAGAAAGGAAAATAAGCTCGAACCGCATGGGGAGGGATCGTGGCAAAGGCTCAAAAGTCTGTCAAGAAGAAAAAGATCAAAAAGAACGTGGTGCAGGGGATTGCCCATATCCAGTCCTCGTTCAACAATACCATCATTACCATTACGGACATGAGCGGCAACGTCATCTGCTGGTCTAGCTCCGGAACCATGAAGTTC
>CAZSUQ010000804.1:0-2875 GCA_964609935.1 uncultured Thermodesulfobacteriota bacterium
GACAGAGCATACACCCATTCAGAATATCACGATCGAAGGCATCGGATTTCAGTACGCCGCCGGCACAAAGATGGGTGTGACCGCCGGTTCGCCCACGGAACCAACCAGTGCGATTCCCCCAGCGCCACAAAATGCCCTGCAGATCAACGCGGGCCGTTCGATCACGATACGGTCGAACACGTTCATGCACATGGGAGCGGACGCGATCCATTTTGATCTTATGGGTACAGAACTCAGAATTGTCGGAAATGGGTTTACGGATATTTCACGTGCCGCGATTTCGCTCAACCAGACCAACCTTGTGATAAGTGAAGATAACAAGTTGGGCGTCCTGCCTGAAAACGCGCATAAATTCTTTGATGGTGTTCAAATCAGCAACAACTACATCCGATACACAGGTATTGATGATATCGGCGCGGCTGTTGTCTATTCAGAATTCACCCGAAATCTGGGGCTGTTTCACAATGAGATCAGAGAAGTGCCGACTTTCGCGGTGCGCACGAGCTGGCGGTTCCTTGCCTGGAGGGGACATACCGAAAACATCGAATACGCCTGGAACAGAACTTCGGATGTTGGCCAGGCCGGCATGGAAGACTACGGCGCATTGTATATTTCTTGCTTGAATATCGGAGAGGGCAGCATCCACCATAATTTTGTTGACGGCGCGGGCCTTCATAATGGAAATGCCGGAATCTATCTGGATGTCTATGTAAATAACGTTAAGGTCTCCCACAATGTCCTTCAGAATATGCCAGAGGAATATGGTAGCATGCCTTTCTCTGGTGGCTGGATGATGCTCATTATTTCAGAACACAACGAAATCTTTAACAACTGGTCGGACAGCGAGCTCAAAGCCGATATATCCTTACCTGACTACCGGTTCTGGCCCTCCCCGACAAACAAGTTTTATGACAACTATTTCAAGTCGCCCGGGGACGGTGAATGGCCTGATGAGGCGAGTGAGGTGATCGCCCAGACCGGTCTCTTGCAGGAATATCAGTTTGTAAAACAGGCAATCGACGATGAACTGGACAGCCGGGGCTATATCCCCTTGGAGAACCTGTATACATCACCCGGGAAAACTCTCCACAAGGAATAGAAGCGGTGATGCGAAAGGGAATTCGACATGAAGGTTCGTCATATATAGGATCAATAATGCAAGCCGCTCTGCCACTCTGAAAGCAAGAACGATCTTTCTTGTTATTTCATATTTCAGCAGTCGCATCCAGCGAAGCAGTGTTGAATATACCTATCAAAAAGCAGATTCTCCGAACTCCTCAATTCTATAATGTTTTCGATCCAAATCAGAAAAATCAACCTCTCAGGTTGACGTATGCATTGGGGAGAGGAAGGGGCACAAGGCTCCTTGCCACTCCGTTTTGATCATTCGCACTGAACAAACTTCTCACCGTGGTTCCGGGAGGGGTCGTCAAGGAAAAATGATTGACATCGGCGGTGGATATTCGATATCGTACCCACGTATATATTGAAACATATTTACATAATGCACACCGCCTAGGGAGGTTACCATGTTCAAGTCAAAGCATCTGCCTGTATGGATCGGCATCATCCTGCTGTCCGGCATGTTCCTGATGGGGCAGGATACGTGGGTCCCGCCAACGGAATGCATCGACTTTGACGAAGATGGATACGGGAATCCTGCTTCCGATATTTGTCCGAATCCAGAGTGGGACTGTAATGACAACAATCCCGAAATTAATCCTGGTGTCATTGAGGGACCCCCTGATGACCCCGTATGTACGGATTGGGCAGATAATGACTGCGATGGGTATATGGATTTCGGTGATATTGGGTGCCAGCAGTGCCAAGAAGATGCGGACTGCGACGATAGCAACCTTTGCACAGATGATGCGTGTGTGGACCATATTTGTATTTCCACGAATAATTCTGTTCCTTGTGATGATGCGGACGATTGCACCATGGACGACGTCTGTGCCGACGGGTCATGCTCCGGGGAGCCGCAGGACTTGGATGATGACACCTACGTAAGCGATGCCTGCGGTGGAGATGACTGCGATGATCTTAACCCCGATGTAAATCCCGGGGCCCCGGAGGGCCCGCCCTTGGATCCCACCTGCTACGATCAGTTCGACAATGACTGTGACGACTTTATGGACATGGCCGATGACGCGTGCTGGGAGTGTGAGGACGATGAAGACTGCGACGACGGGAATGGGTGTACGATCGATATCTGTGAACCCGGTCATACGTGTGTACATGAACCCATCCCGGACTGTATCGTAGTCGTTCACAATTCAGCCAGCGATGCATCCTGTAATCACTTATGCGGAGTTCATGATGGACGAAGCTGTATCAGTGTGGGCACTGATGCTCCAGGAACAAACGGAATAAAGTGGGAGCAAATTCTTTTCTGTGTTGAGACGGGGGCTAATTGTAGCTCTGTTATGATGGGGACCTTTCCTTCAATATGTGGCGGCTCCTTGACCCAATGGACGAACTGCCGGTGCTCCTATTGAGGCCTGCCGGCTACAAAAGGAAACGGTAAATCCGGATCGGGCATGAAACACTTCCTCCGCAGCCCCTCTCCCCCAAGCGTGGGATGGGGGATTCAGGGGGCCTGCATCCAATATAGGCAATACCGTTTTTTTCCTGACAATCAGAAATATTGGATAAACACGGCTCCCTGGATCATTTGGGATCTCGTCTCCATATCGCATTCGGGCCTTGAGAAGAAATCCACCCTCTGAAAATGCCATAGACCTACCATCTATGAATGCTCTCCAATTGCCTCCCTGCTTTGAATATTTCGCATTGCATGTCTTTTCGATGGTAATTGAACATCTCTCCTATGTGCAAAGTAAAGCAGCCTCCCTGGGGAGGGGCCTGCGATTGA
>CAZSUQ010000805.1:0-2870 GCA_964609935.1 uncultured Thermodesulfobacteriota bacterium
GCTCACCTTGTGCCGTCCCCGGGGGACGCGCTTCCGGGGCATCAAGCCCCTCAACCCCTCTTTCTTGTAGCGTCCAGAAAATGATGTCGACAGATCCCGCCTGAAATAGGGTGACACGTCCTCCGAAAAGAGACCGGTCATGAGCCGGTAAAAGGAGGAACGTGATGGCACTCTGGAGCAAGAAATCAAAGAAGAGAAAGTCCCAACCCACCTCAGAGAACACCACCAACACAGCTCCACAGAAACAAAGGAAGCTTTTCTCTCCGGAAGTGAAGCTGCTTGCGGTAAAGGCCCTGGAAGCGGGGTTGACCCCGGGGGAGGTCTCTGAGATCGTGGGCGCAGGCAACTCCTCGGTGACCGCCTGGGCGAGAGCGTTCCGGGAGGGGGGCGTGGAGTCTCTGGTCAGGAAGTCCACGAGCGCTACCACCCGGCGGATCTGCGAGAAGCTCGAGCGAAGGATCGAACAGGAACGCAGGGAAAATCCCCAATCCGGGGTACGACGGATCCGGGACGAGTTAAGGCGGCAGGAGGGGCTTGGGGTCAGTGCGGAGACGGTGCGCCGTGTGGTCAACGATGCCGGTCTTGGCAATCCCCCGGTGGAGCCTGGCCGAAAGCCTGCTGGGGTGAGGCGGTTCGAGAGGGAGCTTCCGAACGCCCTATGGCAGATCGACATCTTCACCTTCCAGCTTAAGCGGATGTATCCGGTCTACCTGGTGGGGATCATCGATGATCATTCCCGCTACATCGTGGGGCACGGGCTTTTCCGGCAGCAGACAGCGGAAGCTGTTCTGGAGGTGGTCAAAGGAGCCGTAGGCCAGTGGGGAGCCCCTCGGGAGATTTTGTCGGACAACGGCAGACAGTTTGCTGCCTGGAGGGGCGAAACAAGGTTCCAGAAGGTACTCAAACGGCAGGGGATCGGCCACGTCAGAAGCGCACCGCACCATCCCATGACACTGGGCAAGATCGAGCGGTTTTGGAAGACGATTTGGAAGGAGTTCCTGGAGGAAGCCCTTTTTTCCTCCTTTGCGGACGCAAGCCAACGGCTGGCTTATTGGATTGCCTATTACAATCACCAGAGGCCTCATCAGGGCATTGGGGGCGCCTGTCCGGCGGACCGGTTCTACGGCTTAGCCGAGGACATCGAGGAGGCCACCCGGCAGGGATGTAAAGAGAACGCGCTGAGGCTTGCGTTGGGCCAGGAGACCAAGCCACCCCTTTATCTTCTGGGCAAGCTGGGCAGTACGGATGTGCGGGTCACGCGCAAAGGGGAAGACATTGAAGTGAAGCTGGGAGATACGATCCACGAGGTGATCCGCACCGGAGCGCCGTACCGGGTGGACGAAGGTGGTCAACTTTACCGAGAGGAGGCCCGCGATGAAGTGGAAGGATCTAGGAGGCGAGGAGAGATACCGGGTGCTGGAGCTGGCGCGCAAGGGGGAGATGCCCGTGAAGCAGATCTGCGAGACCTTCGGGGTGTGCCGGCAGGTGTTGAACCGGGCGATGGAGAAAGCGGATCGGGCTTCGGTTCAGGCCCTGGAGCCGAAGAAACCTGGCAAGAAGCCCAAGGCACCCCAGGCTGTGGAGATCGAGCAGTTGGCCGCCAAGAAGACAGAGCTGGAAAAGGATCTCGAGCACTGGAAGCAGAAGTACGAGGTCGCCAAGACGTTCCTGGAGTTGGAACGGAAGTTGGAGCGGGGGCAGCGACTCCCCGGGGAACAGGGAGCGCCAGAGAAAAAAACACCGGGGAAAGGCAGGAGGAGGAAGAAGACGAGATCGGCTCCGACGGGCCCTTCTGGCCCTGAGGGAACAGCGGGGATGGGCTCTAGCGATGATGGCTGAGGTGCTTGGGATCGGCCTTGCAAGCTTGTCCCGCTGGATGAGCCGTCAGTCGCAGGAAAACGGAGAGCCGGCAATACGTGGGAGGCCGCAGAGGATGGGGACTCAAGTAAAGGAGAAGATCCGAACCTGCTACGTTGAGCATTACAGGCAGTGGGGGCCAAGGGTGCTGTCAAGCTGGGCTGTGCGAGAAGGGCTGGGCCGTTATCATCCGGATACGATCGCACGGATCATCGAGGACCTGAAGGATCCACCGGAAGAGAAGCCCAAGCCCCGAAGGTACGAAATCACCTCCCCAGGGGTGATGTGGAGTGAAGACGGGGCCGGGTTCAAGGAGCGTGGCCGGAAAAAGGAGTTTCTGGTGTTGCAGGACGAGTGCTCGCGGTTCAAAGCAAACAGTCGCTTGGCAGGCGGTCCTGCGAAGGCTTCCGATGTGGAGAGCTACCTCGAGGAGGCCTTTGAGAGGTATGGTCCTCCGTTGGTCTTGAAGCACGATGGCGACACCATCTTCCACGAGAGGGAGGTGAAGGACCTTCTTGACAGGAATGAGGTGGTCAGCCTGACCAGTCCACCGAGGTATCCTCCATTCAACGGGAAGAAGGAGCGCTCGATCCGTGATATCAAAAGTTACGAGCGAGCCATGCGGCGCTATTGCCGGGGGAGTTCACTTATCGAGCGCCTGGCCGAAGCCATCCATGACCTCAATGAAGATCGGCCTCGACCGGTTCTTCGCGGCCGCACGGCAAGGGAGGTGTTCGAAGGAGACCGCAGGAAACTTCCAGACAGGAGGGTCTTCAGAAAGGAGGTGCAGGAAGCTGAAGATAAAATGCTTGCAGGCGCATGCTCTCGCAGGGAGCGAAATACTGCTCGACGAAAAGCCGTCGAAGAGGTACTTTTACGTTACGGACTGTTTAAAGAAATGGAGGACATGTCACCCAAATTGAGCGCGGAAATTGTGACAAATTAACCGGGCGCTACACTATCACGCGAGGCGATGGCATGTACACGTGTCATCGGCGTTTCCCCTGGATCGT
>CAZSUQ010000806.1:0-2870 GCA_964609935.1 uncultured Thermodesulfobacteriota bacterium
GGATCGGCCCTTGTACACCTCGTAACAAGGACGGTTGTCCCACTCGCCGTAGTTGTCCGAAAAGCTACGATTGGCCTCCACAATGTTGAAATCCTGGTCAACAACGCTTATGTTCACCGGCACCTGGTCCCACAACTCATTCCGCACCCAGCGCCTTATCTCTTCCATGGTTGTCTCTCCTCCAGACGGCCGGCCACGTAAGGGCTCAACCGGCGCAGTTGCTTGGCGTCTTTATCTCGATGGCAGGTGGCGCATTCAGCCAGATCCGGATCCAACTCCTCGTGACAGGCGACGCACAGGCCATGCATGGCATCCTTGTAACCCACTGCATTCCCTTTCAACCCGTTCTCTTCCGGCTCAACGAAAGAGCCCTTAACGACCATGCTCGCATGGCACTCGGTACAGGCTGTTGCCGTATCCCGTGTTTTGACTTGGCCCGAGTTCACGTGACAGGCTGCACATCCGTCATTGCCTCCGAGCTTCTCGATATGTGAAGAATGGGAGAAGATGTCTGTGCTTGCATACATGTCCCGGTGACATTCGGAACAAGAGCTGTTTTGGTCAAAGGGCATTTTCTGGTGATGGCAGGATCCGCAAGCGTCTTGATCACCCAGGGATGAAATGTGTTCGTCGTGAGGAAAGAGGACGAGTTGTCCGTCCCGGTTGCCGTCTACGATCATGAGCAGGAGACGTTCAGATGCCGGGACAGGATCCTTTTTGGACCGGTTTTTGACAAGGTCGTTATCAACCGTATTGGCTTGCTCGATGGCAAGGCTGTCCATTGTGCGTATGGCTGAGACAGGGGTGGGTACGTGTTGTGTTCCGAAAAGGATGTCTTGCGGAAACAAGGCGGTGACCGTGACCGCGGCAATCAAGGCAGCGAGTGAATATCGCCTCGGTCCTGCAAGGGAGTCCGGCAGCAACATTCTCATGGTGACCGGATCGAAACTCGGCTTATCTGAAGAAGGAGCCAGCTTTTCTGGTTTTTCATCGGGTCTTTGCCGGTATACCCTCCGCTTGTCGAAGAAGAGAAAAACCAAAAGAACACCGGCCACGATTCCAAGGATGGCCACTGCTTTCATCCAAGCGAGAGGTGCCTCAGAGAGCTCGGCGGCTGCTCCGGGCCCCAGCAGGAAGCGTTTCGCGGTCACCCCGGCCATAACACCTATGATTCCCCACAGAATGGTTTTAAGTATTGTTTTTCGTCTATTCATATTTTCTTCTCTTCATCTGTTTCGGTTGCTTGAACAATGTCAGACGCCTTCGAAGCTTCTGCTTCCGCTGCCCGTCAGGACGATCATACCGGCTCGCATTCCTTTCCGAGAGCAATACCGACCTTGCTACCGCTGTCAGGTGGCCAGCGCCAGCCCACTTCCGATACCAGTTGAACGCTTGGGATCAGCGCTATGTGGCTCAGCTTGGTAATGGGGATGAGCACGAAAACGAGGTTTGCGCTCATGACATGTAGAAAAAGCATGGCCTCAAAGGAGAAGGGATTGGTTGATGGGTGCATCAAGAAGAAGCCGGAAACAAAGGGCACGGCTATGATCGGCGGCAGGATGTAGTCCTGGAACCGGGACAGGGCCCGGGTGGCACGAGCGGCGGCACGCTGGATCACCAGAGCCACCGCAGTGACAATGGCAAGGATGGTCAGCACGTCGGCCACGCTGTTGGGTATGGCCGGCCAGGAGAGCCCCAGACCGCGCGCCCACAGGGCAATGTGACCCCCCAGAAAGACCGGCACGATCAGGATGGCAATGTGAAACAACACCGAGGTCAGGCTGAAAAAGAACCGGTTCTTCATCTTGTGGATGGGAAACATCCACTTCAATGTTGCAAAGAACACCTGGGAGTAGGGAAGGCTCTTATCCCCGGCGCGGCGCATGTCCCGGATCATCTCCCAACCGGTCAGGCCCAGATGGCGGACAAGGCCCAGCAACATGAAGGTAAAAGCGAACACGAAACAAGGGCCTCTGGCCCACTCCAGCAAGGTCTCCATTTCTCCTCCTATTCCTCAGCTTTCTCGACGGATTTGTCATGATCCTCTACCGAAGCTTTCTCTTCTTCCTCTGGCGATCTGCTCGTACCTGTTCCGTTTCCAAAATCAATGACCTTCAACAAGAGATCATGAAGGCCCACAACCTCCACATCCTCCAGGCCGTTGTCCTCACAGACCTCTCGAAGCTGTTTCTTACAGTTCGCACAGGGGGACACAACGAGCTTTGCGCCGGTGGCCCGGATCTGATCCGCCTTGCGCCTCCCCATGGGTCCGGTCCGAAAGGCGCGGATCTCATCGATGGAGACCGTTCCCCCTCCGCCACCACAACAGTAGTTTTCTGTACGGTTGGGTGTCATTTCCACAAAATCCCTGCAGATGGTCTTCAGAATTTCCCGGGGTTCCTCCGTTATCCGTCCGGCCCGGGCCATGTTGCAAGGATCGTGATAAGTGACCCTTTCCAGGATCTTTTCGTCCTTGAGGGGGATTTTTCCCGCTTTCAGCTGCGCCCAGGTGTATTGCATGCAGTTCACCACCTCCGGCGCGTTCGGGCCGCAGAAGGTGGGTATGAACCAGGCGCTCCGCGTGGCGTGCCCGCACTCGCCCACAAGAACCTTCTTGCCCTCTAAGCGGCGTACCTCGGCAACCACGTTTTTCACGATCCGCTCCATCATCCGATCGCCGTAAAAGAGACCGTAGTTGATCCCGTCAAAGTTTCCGGATCCGATGGTCCAGGAACCCCCGGTCACGTGCATGACCGCGGCGTTGCCCATCAGGGTATCGGCTTCCAGCAGGTAGTCGGACACGGCTGGAAAAAAAACATACTCTGCGCCTTCCACGTCGATGGGGAATTTCACATCATCTGCGTTGTAAA
>CAZSUQ010000807.1:0-2870 GCA_964609935.1 uncultured Thermodesulfobacteriota bacterium
CTGCGTCCTGCGGCCCAAACTCATCTGACGAGACAGACGCTCGCCCTCCTGGGCAATGGCGGAAGAGGTGACCGAGTCCCTTCGGTGCCTGGACCCGGAAGATCCGGTACGCTATGATTTCTCCATTTCCCGGCTCGGTATCCTCGCTCGCTGCTCCAAAGGGGGGGAAGCAACACAGTGCCGCGAATGTCCCTTGAATCGAATCTGCAAGGCGTCGCGCCTCCCTAAGGGAACCGCCCCGAATGGGCGAAACGATCCTTATGCCCCACTTGGAAGACGTTGATGGGATCAGGATGAAGGCAGGGTGTTCTCGCATTTTCCTGGACAAAGAGGGACGCTGGTTTCATGAAGGTGTGGAAATCACACATCAAAGAACCTGTCGACTCTTTGCGAGAAGCCTGTTCATGGGGTCGGACGGCCTGTACCGCCTGCAACTTGGAAAGGAACACGCGGTCGTAGAACTGGAGGATGCGCCCTATATCGTCAGGTCCGTCACCACAAAAATGGGGGACCAGGGGATTCCGGAATCGTATCTTCTCCTGCTCAACGATGAGACAGAAGAGCAACTGGACCCCCGTACGCTTTTTATTCGAAGCGATCATGTCATGTACTGCCGGGTCAAAGAAGGCGCTCATCATGCTAGGTTTTTGAGGTCATCTTATTACCAGCTCTGCCAGCACATCAAGGACGAATCGAATCCACCCCTCTTCTGGTTGCCGTGGAAGGGTGAACGGATCGCCATCCGCACAGAAGATTAACCATCTTTTTGGAGAGAACCCGATGCGTTTATCACGGAACACGATGATCCTCACCGTCTTTTCTGTTTTCCTCATTTTGCCTGCCCTCCTTCTCCTGAACAGCTGTCTTGTTCCGGAGAGCAAGTATACGAGTGCACTTGAGGAAAAGGATGCATGCGGGGAAAAACTCATCCAGTGCCGAACAGAACGTGTCCTGCTGGGAGAGGAGCGCGAGGGGCTCCATAGCCAGCTCAAAACGTTGGAGGAAGAAAATCGGGGTTTTTTGGAAGATCTGGCCAACCTCGGTTCCGAACAGGAAGAAATGGCGAGGAAGATTGCCAATTACAAAAAAGAGATCGAGGAAAGAGAGTCCAAGATCGTTCGTGTCACCGACACCTACAAGAATCTCATGGAGCACCTCTCCCAGGAGGTCCAGGACGGCAAGATCCGTATCGATCAGACGGAAACAAGGTTGAAGCTGAACCTCGTGGACAAGATCCTTTTTCCTTCCGGCAGTGCCAACCTTACTTCAAAGGGGAAGGAAATCCTGCAGAAGGTCGGATACGCCTTGAAGGATACAAAGGATCGCAAGATTATGATCGAGGGGCATACGGACAACGTCAAGCTGAGCGCCAACTTGAGAAAACGTTATGCCTCGAACTGGGATCTCTCCTCGATTCGCGCTTCAGCCGTGGTTCACTACCTGCAGGAGAATGTGGGGGTGGATCCGAGGCTTCTGTCCGCCACGGGATTCTCCATGTACCAACCCATCGTGGATAACGATACACTGGAACATCGGCAGCAGAATCGCCGAATCGAAATCGTGCTCGTTCCCCTCTCCCCGAAAGAGATGCAGAGGATTTACGCTACCGAAGAGTATCCGTCCCCCGTGCAATCTCCTCCGGCCGCAGGAACTCACAAATAGAAAAGAATGGCGGGAGCGTGTGGGAATCGAACCCACCGCACGCAGGGTCGCTACGTGCCGACTGGATTTGAAGTCCAGGGGGGCCACCAGTGCCCCATCCGCTCCCGCAATTCGACCATGAAGCTGTGTCATAGAGCCGATGATCTTGTCTTGTGCCTCGTGGTTTCTCTTCGCTTCTTCTTGCCTCATTGCAGCATCGTATCGTTGACAGGGTACTGTTTTCTGCTGTAATTTTAAAGAGGAAGGAGCTTTTCCCCGACTCTTTCATGTCATATCCAGGAGAGAAAATCAGGCTTTACCGTGATATTCCATGCAGGTTTCCAAGATGAGAATTTACATCTTTCTCGGCATTTCGTTTGCTCTTCACCTGGCACTTCTCCTTTCCATGCCGAGCTTGTCCGCATCACCTGCACCCCCTTTACGAAAACCCATCTGGGTTGAGCTTGTAGACCTGAAAAACCCTCCACAGATCCCGGACACGGTGACTCAGTTCGAGCCGGGCATAGACACGCCTCCGAACAAGAATCAGAACTTAGCAAAAAAAAGCACCATGGAGCGTAAAAAGAAAGAATCTTCGTCGGATCAAGGCAACCGTGTCCCTCCTGGCGATCTGGACAAACCGACCCAAATGCATCCTTCCCCTAAAATCATGGGCCCCAATCCCCTGAACCGTTCATTGGATTCGGAATTTTCATTTGGCGTGTCTGCGGGAGATGGAAGCAAGCTGCAGGAAGAAATCGAGTACGAAAAATATATCCTTGAGATCAAAACGAGAGTGCTTGAGCTTAAAAGGAAGGTGGAAAAGAACTGGGCAGACTCCCTGGATGAGGATTTTCGTGAGGGAACAACCGTGATTCTCGCCTTTGTTGATGAAGATGGATCCCTCTGGACCATCGACATCCTGAAGCCTTCGGGGATCATCCTCCACGATTACGAAGCGCTGGAAGCCGTCAAAAAGGTTTTTCCCCTCCGCCCACCCCCGCCGACCTTGTTGAACGACAAGAAGAAACTTCCCATCCGGTTCGACGTGAGCTACTTGATGCACGCCCCACTTTAGCCTGCACCCCAGCGCAACCTGGGTTTCCTTGCCGCCTGAACTTCATCGAGGCGGCTGGTCTTGGCCCGACTCGGTGCCTGCTTGAGCTTGTCCGGGTCCTCTTTTGCTTCACGCGCAATCTGAATCATGGCCTCGCAGAAGCGGTCCAGTT
>CAZSUQ010000808.1:0-2867 GCA_964609935.1 uncultured Thermodesulfobacteriota bacterium
CGTTCTGGTGGATGACCCTGATCATGTTTCGATATTTTCAGAAACTGTCCTCTACGTATCCAAGGTCCGAGGTCAGGGCATCGGACCCAGTCACACAGTTTTTCTGGGAGTGGCTACACTGTGTCGATGAACCGAACTGTACGATGCCGAGCGGACATGTTGCACTCTGTACCTACCTGGGCCTGCTGATGTACGAAAGAGAAAAGGACGAGGAAGGGGAGAAGTATCTTCGCTGGGCTGTTCTCATCGGTGCTTCCACGCTCACGACGAAACAGCATTACGTGATGGATGTGTTAGGAGGGTTCCTTGTCGCCTCTCAGGCTTACAGGCGATTGGATGATCCCAAGGCCGTCTCGAGCAGGGATGTGGAGGAGATGCTGGACGATATCGTTCATCGTTACGACGATATCATCTCCGGCAGAGTCCCGGTTCAAAAAGAGGACCTCCATCCCGGGTTGCAGGATGTCCTGCAACGGTCCCTCTCCATGACCGAGAACGATGCACAGTTCCTGTACCCGGTCCTGTCGTTCAAATATGCGTTCTTCCGTCGAGCAAGAACGCATGAAGGGATGACCCCTCGAAGGGCTTCACGCATCAATATGAGATACACGATTTCACTCGTGACCTGGTTGATAAGGGGAGGCACCTACCAAGATTCTTCCTCCCTGGATTTTCACGTCCTGACGCCTGCATTGGTTCAGGGACTCTCGCTGATCAATCGCTGCCTTGGGATGCACTCCTCGGTGGAGGCCCCGAAGAAACAGGCGCTGCAGTGAGTGGGGGATCAAGGGCGGATCAAGTGTCGCAGGCGTCCCCGATTCCATCGCAATCCGCATCCGGCTGGTATTCCGTCTCAACCGTGCCGGGCGTACAGGGGTCGTCACCCGCGATGGGTGGATTGCTCGCTGCCGGACAGTTGTCACAGGTATCGCCCAACCCATCCGGTGCAATGATCCCCAGTCCTGTCTGCTGAGACAGAAACTGTTCGCTTGCGTCCTCTGCCTGGCTTGCGTTGTCATCCTGCGGACAGTTGTCGATCACATCGGGAACACAGTCGGAATCCAGGGTGTTCTGACCCCAGGCAAAGAGGAAGGGAGCCTCGCCAAAGGGGATGTTCATGTCCGTGGTCGTGTTGCAGATCTCCTGCGGCTGACCCAGGTAGTCATACAGGGTGATGCTGGTCTCTGACGGGATGCCCAGGGCCGCATACAAATCCGAAATGGCCACGTTTCTGATCGCCGTGTCGCTGCAACCGTTGTTGTCGAATACGTAGCTCTGGTTTCTTGGCTCCGGAATCATGTCCCGGCACCAGCCCACAACGGCCATCCCCTGTTCACCTCCCATCTCATCCGGCTGCAGGCGGAACTTGTGGAGGACGACATTGCTGGGAGCATCGAACTCACCCTCCCAGGAACCCGAGCAACTGCCGAAGGTGGGGTCTCCTGCCTGCTGTACGCTTCCCTGTAGCGTGCAATCGTATTCGAATGCATCCCTGGTCGGGAAGATCCTGGCCATCATGGAAAAGGTGTCTGCTGCATCGTTCCTGTAGGGATAGTTTTTCCGCCCGTAAAGGGAGGTATTGCACCCATCTTCACCCTGGGTACAAGGGTCAGCCGGGTTGCCGAGAAAGGAATAGGTAAACCATTCCACCCGGGAAGCATACGCGCCGGCCAGGGTCCTCATTTCATGGTAGGCGACTCGTTTCGTGGTGTTCACCTGATAGGGATTCCATAGATGCGTCGAGCTTAGAATGCCTGTGCCTGTAACCCAAAGGGGGATCTCCGGTGTCAATCTGTCCTGCATGTAAAACATGGCACGCGTAAAGCCCTTGTCCGTCATGGCCCCCTTGCCCACACCAAGGGCAGTGAAGAGATTGGAATCATACAGGTGAATGGCGTAGATGTCGTAGAAAAAGCCGTTGTTGTTATCGTATTCAGGGAAGGAAATCAGAGACTGCTCGAAGAATCTGCGACCGGCACTGTATCGCAGGCTTCGGATGTCAAAGCTCCCGGTCAGGTCGATGTTGTAGACTTCGCTTGCGTAGGCTTTTGTTGCCGCCCATTTTTGGGCTTCGCTTCCCCTGAGGGCATCGTGATATTCCACGAGGTGGGCATAGGGGTATGCCAGGCCCCCGTTGACGGCTCCCACAACGTAACGGGCCTCGATGCTTCCATTCAGAGAGCGATCCACGTTTGCCTGTTTCACGGCCAGGTAGGCGATGGGCACGACGCCCTGTTCCCAAACTTCGGTTGTCACGCCGTCCAGCATAACCTCCACCGGCCCGTTTCCTCCGAACAACTCCTGTTCGGTGCCGCCCCAATACTGGATGAAATCCGCGGCTTCTTCCGTGCTCTTGAAGTACGTGACTTCGGGACCTCCCTCTGCGGATCCGTCAAAGTACTTTACGACCTGGTACACGAACTGGAACCACTCGTTCCAGGAGATGGGGACGCAATCGTTCCAGGTGGCACATCCTTCCGTCCAACCCGTAGGGCCCGAAAAGGAACCGCCGCCTGTATTGATGGTCAGCATGACCTTGAGGTCTTCCTGCATGGCTTCCTGGACCCAGGAGAGGGTATCAAAGGTATAGTTGTCAATGTTCATCAGGTAGTCGAGCCTGGAAGCCATATCGCTTTCATAATTCGGATCTCCCGGATCCGGATCCGGGTTCAACCCCGCAGGAAAGGGAACCACCTCCTCCCATACGATTGACTGGCTCAGGACATTGGGCCCCTCGGCCTGGATCCATCCCGCGCCCAGGGACTTGGCCACCAGATAGGCGTCGTCGACGGGGGCGTCTTCATCCCAGGTGTAAACGACAAAACCATAGTAGTTTTCGTTTTTCATATCCGATGATTCTGCGTATT
>CAZSUQ010000809.1:0-2861 GCA_964609935.1 uncultured Thermodesulfobacteriota bacterium
ATGGTTTTTCTATTTTCAAGCAAAGGTTTTGTCTGATCTCATGCAAAATTCAGGTTCTAATTTAGTCATACATATTCTCCCGGATTAGGTGTCCAGTTTCAACCGGTGGGTTGCGGTCTGGCGTTGGCGAGCCAGAGACCGAGGTGCTCCAAGATTCTTTTGTTTCGGGACGGAAACCATCTCGTCGGAAATTGAATGTTTCATCCCATTTGCCACCCAGTGGCCGGCGACTAGCGATTGTAGGTTTTCGCCATCCATTAAAGGCGGCCTGTCAAGAAAAAAACCCTCTCCTCTCCCCTTGAAGAAGGGGTAATCTTACAGGGACGATGTTGGAGCCACCACCATCCTTGCCAATCCGACTCGATCCATCACGGGAGGCACGGGGGAAGGCCGTCCGCACCGCACATCCATACGGGATTGTCACGGTCAACGTTCCCGGTTGGCCGTGTTCTCCTTCACCAAGGAGAATACACCAGATGATTATCGGTTCCTGACCGCTCTCATCCAGAAGAGTCGGGCTTTTTCAGCGCCACCGATTAAGGAGTTGACGGCCAGGGCGGACTGCCAAAAAAATGATGGTTGGAGAAAGCAGCTTCCAATCAGCAGCCAGGGTATTGAACCAGGCGAAAATAGGGACTGCTGCTTTCTCCAAATTTACCTACCTTGCAAACATCAACTCCATTTTGAAAGGGACTCGATCTTTCAGAACGTAGTATGCACCGATGGCCAGTTTGTGAGCCACGATACTCAAAGAGATCAGTTTCCGGGCCTTGGAGCGCCTTCTTGCCAAATGGGTCTGCCGGAATTTTCTCACAGTGGGTTCGTAACGGACCGAGATGCCCGCAGCCTGCATGAACGCCCATTTCAAATAGGGGTTGCCTTGTTTAGAGCCTCTTCCTCTCCGGGTCACCGAGCTGGACTGGGCCACACCGGGAACCACCCGGGCGTACGAGCAGAACGGCTTTGGGCCTGAAAACCGCTCGACATCGCCCACCTCATAGAAAATCGTCAGACCCAAGATCTTGCCCACACCGGGGATCGTCTGCAGAAGATCGAACAAGGGTTCTTCGGCAACGCTCTGCAAAATGATCCGTTCCAGCGTGTGGATCTCGCGGTTGTACAACCGGATTCTTTCCCATTCCAGTTTCAGACTCGCCCGGATTGCTGGATGATCAAACAAACTCTCGATGTCCTCTTCATCCCACCTCTTCAGGTCAGCTAGCGAATACCCGTGCATGCCCTGTTGAAGCAAGAGCTGCTTCATGGACACGTAGGCGGCTGCCCGAACAGAGACCATGCGGTTTCTTCTTCGAAGCAGATCCCGCACAGGCCGTCGCTGCTTCGGATAGATGTACGCTTCCGGGATCGCATCGAGGCGGAGCAGCCTGGCCAGGCTGAACGAATCTCGTCGATCCGTCTTCACCTTGGCTCCGGTGATCATATGCAGACCGAAAATGTGAGCCAGCTTGACTTCGAACCCGGCCTCTTGCAAACCGTCCACAAGCCAGTACCAGTTCAGGGTTGATTCCACGACAGCGGAAGGTTTCGGGGAGAATCTTTCCAGCTCTTGCAAGATGGTGGGCAAATGGTTAGGCACCTTCTTTCTCAGTTGGATTTCGTCCTTCTCGTCAATGACGCAAAGCCAGGAATCCTTTGAATGTAGATCGATACCGCAGTAGTATTGCATGGTCGGCCTTCTTTTGGATTTGGGGTTAATGATCCAATCGGATTCAGATCATCTTACCCCTGCAGGAGGCCGCCTTTAATAATAATCAGAGAGGCTCCACCCGCTGCTCTCCCCGTTTACGGAGTCTTTGTCGCCCCGATCTGAAAAATTTCAAGTCTGGTTTTCTAAGCCTTCTTGATAGAGACATTCAAATCCTCTCGCCCACTCATGATTCTGCAAATATAAAATGGCAGAAAGGACGAATCAAGAGTCGATTAATGCCGGATAGAACTTTATGCAAGGCCTTACCCAAGTCTTTACTCCTGTATTGAAGCATGGCTGCCGGGAAGAGGTTGCCGAAACGCCCTTCGCTCCGCCGTGAATCAACGGTGGATCACGTGAGCGTGATAGACCGTTCCGTTGTCCGTTCCCCATGTTCTTTTTTCGTAGGAGATCGTGACGGAGGCCGGACTGACGTCCACGCGAACGTGTCCTAGGATCGCCATCCGGTTCGAATTTACGGCAAACACCAGGTTGGGGGCGCAGCAGGCGACCAGTTTTTCCACCCAGGCACACCCGCTCGATGAGTTCCCCGCGCAGACGTACGCCGTGATGTTCGCCCCGCTTATGGAATAGACGTGGTCATGCCCGTAAAAGAAGGCTTGTACACCATAGGTTTCCATCAGACTCTGGATGAAGGCCTGGTCGTGCTGGAAGGCTCCCCCGGCGTTGCCCCGAACCGGGCTTACCTCATGCGCTTCTATGACATCGCGGACGAAGCGGGGAAGCGGCTACGCGTCTGATCGGGAGTATCCGCCGGGAGTGTCTTGGCCACGTTGTTGTGTTCAACGAGAAGCACCTGAAGCGGCTTCTTCAACAGTACTTCGACTATTATCATGGTTTCCGGACGCATCGGTCCTTGGACATGGATTGTCCCGAATCTCGGCCTGTTCAGGGGCCGGATTGCGGTAAGGTGGTCGTCTTTCCAGAAGTCGGAGGCCTTCACCATCACTATGAGCGGATGGCCGCATGATGACGATCCTCCGAGCTATGCGTTTTCGGGACGGACAGGCATAGCCGAGTCTAACTCAGCACGGTGGGCATAATCCTCAGCCAGGTGAGGGGATCTTTGATGCCCGTGAAAACAGGCGGTACCTCCTTGTCAACCTTGAGAAACGAATAAACGGCTATCATC
>CAZSUQ010000810.1:0-2858 GCA_964609935.1 uncultured Thermodesulfobacteriota bacterium
GGGGCGAACAGCAGCCCCAGGCTTCCGCCCATGGTGACGAGCCCGAGAGAGAAGTTCTCCCGGTACTTGTCTTCCATCAGGGCAGGCAGCAGCAGGGCCCCGAGGGCCACGATCGTCACGCCGGAGGCACCGGTAAAGGCCGTGAACAGGGAGCAGCCGAGGATGGAAACCACGGCCAGTCCGCCCGGCATCCATCCCAGAAAGGCGCGGGAAAGCTTTACGAGTCGCCTGGGGGCTCCGCTCTCTCCGAGCAGGTATCCGGCGAACGTGAACAGGGGGATCGTGATGAGCACGAAATTGCTGGAGAGGCGGAAGATATCCGTACCCACCACCGAGATGGAGGTGTCGTCCATGTACCAGCCCAGCAGGGCCGCTGCGGCAAAGACACAGAAGACCGGTGCTCCAAGGATCAGGCAAACGATGATGGCAACGATGGCGGCCGTGAACATCATGATGTTCCCCTCCCCTTGACCAGGTTGACGAGGGAGAGAACGGTGAATCGGACGAAGCGAAGCGTGATGACGCCAAAGGCCAGGGGCAGGGTGAGAAGGGAGCCCCACAAGGGAAGTCCGGGCATGATGTAACCACCCTGTGGATCCTGAAACTCCAGCTGGAAGACGGTAAAGGTGGAGTAGGTGAGAAGGGCGCAGATGATCATGGCAAAGGTGTCACAGATGAAACCGGCTGCGTGCTTGATCCGGCCCGGGGGGAGGAACCGGGAGAGGGCGTCCACCGTGATGTGGTTGTGGTCCCGTGTGGCCACCACTGCGCCCATGAGGGCCACCCAGAGCAGCATCTGGCGGACCAGCGGTTCGACCCAGACCAGGCCGATGCCGAAGACGTTGCGGAGCATGATCTGAAGAAAGGAGAGCACGATCATGCCCACCAGGATGATCATCAAAAGGCCGTCTTCCACCTTCCAGAGAATCGACCAGGGGGTGTTTTTCTCTTGCTCTTGGATGGGTCGGGTCCTCGCTGGCTCTTTGTCCGTATCGTGTTTTCACACGTTGGCCATGGGGTCGGCCGGATGGGTTCGGTCCTGCCTGTAAAAGACGTGACGGCTACTCCGACGGATGCGCTGCGCGGTATTCCTGAAGGAACTGCTGCATCTTGCCCAGCGTTTCTCCGGTGAACTCCTTGCCGGCCAGGTCCTTTTTCACCTTGTCGATCACCGATTTCAGTTCCTGGTAGTTGCCGGAGGTGACGGGGATGAACTGGATCCCCTCCTTTTTCAGGGTGCCGCTTGCTTCTGCGTTGCTTTTCCTTATGTCCTTTTTCAGGATGCCGAAATAATGGTCCACGTTCTTCTGCACAATGGGCCTGTATTGCTCCGGGATCTTGTCATAGGCCTTCTTGGTGATCATGGTCAGGCCGTAGACATAAAGGAGCGGTTTGTCCGTGATGTATTTCACCTTTGTGTGCCACTGCAGTGCAATGGCGCCCACAAAGGAATTGGCCACCGTGTTGATCTGTCCGGTCTGAAGGGCCACCATCACATCCGCGATGGTCAGGGGGATGGGTGGAACGCCCATGGCCTCGAAGGCGGCCTGTCCCACAGGGTCCCCCTGGGGAATCCATACCTTCTTCCCCTTCATGTCTCCCAGGTTCGCAATGGGATCCCTGGACATGATGTAGGCAAAGCCCATCTCCAGCCATCCCAGAACCACGAATCCCGCCTTCTTGAGCTCTTCCTGGAAGATGGGGGTCATCTTGGCCATGACCGCGTCCATCTCCTCGTAGCTGTTGAAGGTGAGCGGGATGCTCATGATCCTCAAGTCGTTCAGCACGGTGGACGCTTCACCGGCCGTAAATTCGCCGCCCTGGATCTCGCCGGTCTTCATCTTCAGGAGAAGGTCCCGGCCGGTTCCCTTGACACCGCCGTAGTAGATTTTGAACTTCACCTGGCCGCCCGTCTCCTCCTTGATCTTGGCGGTCATCTCTTTGATGATCCGGGCGGAGGCGAAATTCTCAGGGGCCTTGGTGGCGATCTTGATTCTCACGCCTCCAAGCGCGGGCGCGACCGGGAAAGCCAGGGCCAGGATGACGGCGGCAAGGAGGAACCGTATCGTGATGTTTTTCATGGGGTCACCTTTCTTTTGCTAATCGAAGTATTCGTCCTCCTCCACATCCTCGATCATCTCTTTGGCCTGCCTCTGCGCGAGAATGTTCACAAGGATGAGGTTTTCCTCTGTGTCTGCAGGGGACTCGAGCACCTTGTTCAGGAGGTCGAAGAAGAGTGTTTCATCATAGACCAGCTTGGCATACTGCTTCGCAAACATGACATACGTGGGGAGAAACTTCCCTTCCCCCAGCTCCACGGCTCGCTCGAAGAAGGCACGCGCCTCTTCGGGCTTCCCGCCCAGGGAGGGCGGCCGGATGGTGAGCAGAACGCCCATGAAGGCGTTGGGTGTGCCGTAATAAAAGGTCTCGTCCAGTTCGATGACCCGCTCGATGAGACTCTGCACCCTGGGCAGGTCTGCCAGGGCATCCCAGGAGGACGAGTTCGCGGATATCCAGCCTGCCCATGCGGAAGCGGCGTAGAAGAGATACGGCACATCCTTTTCCCTGAACGAGGGGAGGCAGGTGATGAATTCCGGGTGGGGTTCGTCTTTCACCCTGGAGAACTTCTTGCTGTGAAGGCTCAAGGCGCGGAGCGCGTAGTCCTTTGCCTTGTGGGCCAGGATCCTGTTCCGTTCCGGGTTCCTGCTTCCCACAAAGGCCGAGTTGTAGGCCGAGTACGCCTTGGCTCCGGCCAGAAGAAGGGACTTGTTGTCCGGGCTGTGCGTGATCAACCCGTCGAGGAGAAGCAGAAAGGTGGGGGAACCCTGCTCTGCAATGACCACATCCCGCTGCTGCAT
>CAZSUQ010000811.1:0-2850 GCA_964609935.1 uncultured Thermodesulfobacteriota bacterium
CCATTCATTTCAATGGGTTGGGCCAACCCGCAACATAATGGCGAAGATCTTCAATCCCAAGAGGCAGAGACGATGACTTGAAATATGATACTTCAGTTGGATGGTAGAGGTGGATCCGTTGATTAGACAGGGGCCGGCGATTTCTAAATGAAATCTTCTGCGGTAAACTCTTGAGAGAGGGGGAGCAGAAGATGAACAAATCTAAGATAGTTTCAATTCTTGCTTCAATTCTGATCGTGGGTGTTGGTCTGCCTGCATGTGGGGAGAACGAAGAAGATCTGTCGAATGCAGACCTTCCTTCTGAGCCACAGTACGGTGAATGCATTGACCTGCCCGGGGCCGATTGGCCCGCCGACCCGCACGTCATCGAAGTGGACGGAACCTGGTACCTGTATCCTACGACGAACTTGGCCAGCGTCGATTGCTGGAGTTCAGGTGATTTTGAAAATTGGCAATACGAGGGAGTCGTGTGGGGACCTGCCCCGGCAGGTTCGTGGAACGATGGAGGTGTCTGGGCGCCCGACGTGTTCGAACACGAGGGGCACTTCTATCTGTACTACACCGCGAACGAAAAGATCGGTGTCGCGGTCGCGGACTCCCCAGTGGGTCCCTTTGAAGACGTCTACGATCATCCCCTGATCGGCGGTGGATACGGGGGCGCCCCTTTCAACGCCATCGACGCGCACATGTTTCGGGACACAGGAGGTCAACTCTACCTCTACGCCACCGCCTACCTCCCCTTCACCTGCCTGCGGGTATTCCCCATGGCCGATCCCATGACGGTTGGCGGTCCCTGGAGACTGCTGTTTTGCACAAACCCACTTACGTGGGAACTGTTTATCAATGAAGGGCCGTGGATGGTCGTGCACGAGGGAGTCTACTACCTCATGTACTCGGGCAACGGTGGGGACCGGCCGGCCTACTCGTTGGGATATGCAACCGCGGACAGTCCGACGGGACCGTTCACGAAATACGAACAGAATCCCATCCTGGGCCAGGATCCGGCGTACGACTTCTACGGGCCAGGGCACAACAGCGCGACGGTCGGTCCCGACGAACAACGCTGGATGTTCTACCACACGAAGGTGAATGGCGCGATTAACTGGGAGCGCCGCATCCGCAAGAACAAGATCGCCTTTACTGACGACGGACAGCTCTACGTAGACCTAGGGCTCGGGCCGCCATCCCCTCTGTGACGATGAAGTAAAGCACGAAGTGGTATAGAGAGGGTATAAGCTGATCATGTATTAGGGTTCTACCGGCAACGCTTCATAATCGGGTACTCGATGGTGGGTGGTATGGATGTGATGGAACACTTCATGCAGCTTTATGGTGAGCTACCTCGGGCTGGTCCAGGGGACAACCGGTCCACCCAAAGGGCCTTCGGGATGATCAAGGGGCTTCCTCCGGAGCCCAGGATTCTGGACATTGGCTGCGGACCGGGTGTCCAGACATTGGAACTGGCCAAGTTGACCAGCGGCTGTATCGTGGCACTGGACCTGATGCCCCGGATGATCGAGCGGATAAAGGAAGCGGCTGAAAGGGGGGGGATGGCGGACAGGATCGAGATCGTTCAGATGGATATGAACGAGATGGATTTTCCGGAGGAGAGTTTCGACCTTATTTGGTCCGAGGGTGCCATCTATATTATGGGCTTCAGAAACGGTCTGAAGAAGATGAAAAGGGTTGTGAAGGTAGGCGGTCACGTAGCGGTTTCCGAGGCGGTGTGGCTAAAACCGGACCCGCCGAAGGAGGTGCTGGAGTTCTGGGAGGAGTATGCCGAGATTGATACCGTCGAGGAGAAAACAAAGGTAATAAACGAGCTGGGTTACATCACCGTGGGTTCTTTCGTGCTTCCCCACGAATCTTGGAACAAGGACTATTACGACCACCTGGAAAAGAGAGCCGACCTTCTAGAGGAGGACTGGAAGGAAGAGTCGGAGGAGGTCCAGAGGATAATCCAGGATGCCAGGAATGAGATCAAGGTGTTCAGGGAGTATCACGATTACTACGGCTACTGCTTCTTTGTCATGAAAAAGCCGCTGTGAGCTTTATTCGATATGTCCGGAAGGACTTCTTGTCTCTTTGCAGCGTGAGCGCCTAGAGTAATTGCATATCTCTATCTAAGAGGACAAGAAAAGCAGCTTTGAAATCTTTCAGATCTTGCTGACAAACTCTTATTACCCTCCATCTCTTTCCGTTCAATGACTTCCACGGATTGAATATCTGGCAGGTAGGGCATATGGTCCGCAGTATGATCCCGGGCGGCCTCAAATACTTTTACAACAGCAAAAGATACTCTGTCTCTATTGCTGATTATCATATATGCTCTCCTTATGGCTGGACGTAATTGATCCTATGGGACTTGCAGGATAATGCCAAGGTATTTAAATTCACAATTCACATTGAGTGATGGCTTATGTGATGCCGAAATATTCGCAGAGATCTCCAGAAATCTGCTCCGGCGCAAGAATATTCTGCTGCCCTACTTGAGAAACCATGCCCCCCACTTTACCCACCGCGAGCTGATGCGCATCTTGCATGGGCAGAAGCCTGTTTCCCTGTCCACTTTCCGATACTTATCCGCGGGTGAGCCCTTGGAAATCTGCCCTGCGGATTATTCGTCCGTCTATTTCAGGATGGCGGTCTCGTAGACGCCCTCTGCGGTGAACCGGTCATCTATGCCTTGGGCCGGCATGATCAGGTGCCAGTCCACTTCCACCATCTGACGGATGATAACAGGTGCGCTGACGAACCTCCGGACAACAGGCCTGAGAAAAGAAGGGAGCTCTTCCATGGCGTCCAGCATGTCAATGAACTTTTTTCCGTGGATATTGCCGGTGAGTTTGA
>CAZSUQ010000812.1:0-2848 GCA_964609935.1 uncultured Thermodesulfobacteriota bacterium
GTATCGCCGCCGTCGTCGCTGAAAACCGCGTAGACCCTTGACGGATGCTGCTGGCGAAAGGGCATGACGATGCGGTTCACGCGGGGCGGGAGAAGCTTCTGGATCCCGATGCCGGGCCCCCCGGCGGCCAGATGTGCGGTTTCCCTCTTCACCTGCCTGGAGATTTCAATCGGCTCGCTCCAGGACAGGCCGTCGTCATCGCTGAACATGAGGTAGACCCGTTCCACCTTGTCGCCTTCATAGCCCGGGACCACGCAGTTGGCGTGGCATCCGGCCGGGAAGCGCTCGAACGTGAGCAGAATCCTGTCCTGATGAGGTCCTTGCCGGACCTGAACCACAAGGGGATCGTTGAGGGAGTCGGTGCCGTCGTCACGGAGAACCCGGACTTCGCTCCACGACAACCCGTCATCCGTGCTTCTCCGCATGACGATATCGTTTTCAGCGTGGTCGTTCGTGCTTGCGCGCCCCTCGGCAAAGGCAAGCAGTGTGCCCGCACGTGTTTTGATCAGGGAAGGGATCCGGTAGGTATGGTAGAGCCCGTCCCCACTGACAAAGACATCGATCATCTCGGGATCTTGGATGACAATGGGTCCGCCCGGGCCCAGGGCTGCTGTGGCCCCCCGGTCGTCTTCACCACAGGAAAGGATGCCTGAAAGCAGAAGCAGGAGGAATGTGCCTCCTGCGAATGCAAACCTGAAAGGCTTCAAATGATCTCCTCTGACAGGCGTTGAAAAACGACCAAACGACCTTTTTACAAACGGCCAAGCAGGCGTTCCGTCAACCTGCAATGGCGCGGGCAGGCTCGATGTCGCAGAGGAACTCCTTGATTGCATGGATGGTGCTCTGCATGTTCGCCACGAGCCCCACGTGGCCTCCCTCGAACATGTGGATCGGCGGGTAGTCCCAGTGCCTCCACAGATCCGTGATGCGCTCCGGGGTCAGGAACCGATCATACAGGCCGGCCACGAGCAGGATTCGTTCTTTGGGAATGCTGGGCTTCAAATCCGAAAAGCCCACCTTGCGGACATACGATTCGAAATCCTCTTCTTTCCAGCCGTGCTCGGCGAGCTCCAGGCGCAGCAGCTTCAGGAGAGAGGCCTCCTCGATGACCGCCGGGAGGTCCATGTGCGCGCCCATGGGGATGGCAAAGGCAAGCGTCGGTTCCATGCAAACCGTTGCCAGGGTCACGATGCCACCCAGGCTGATGCCGATCATTCCGGTGGCGATGCGGTGAGTCTCTGTGAACCATTGGATCAGGGTCCTCACATCATGGACGCTCTGACGCACCGCCTCGAGGCTACGGACCATGTCGGCCGTCCAGAAGAGTTCGCCGTGATAGATGGAACGGGCGGGTTTACGCTTCCCGTGATAGGGCAGCTGCATGCGGGCGATATCGATTTCCAGGGTTTTGGCCAGCCTCGGCATGAGCACGAACTCATCCACGAACGTCTCGGGGTACATCCACGGATGCAGATAGATGGCTGTTGGCCTGGGCGTGTTCCCCCGGTGCCGGATCCACCGGACGTGGACCCTGTGGTTCGCCTCGTAGTCCGTCTCGTGGCGACTTCGGAATTTTGGGCAGATGGGTTCGTGCAGGGACCCGAAGGTCAGGTCATGGCATTCGAATCGTCTGCGTTTCCAACGCCTCTGCACATCCACCTTCGGAAGAGTGCCGGGCGCAGGGAAGAACGTGTCCATGCTTTTCCCGAAATAGAGCTTCAGCTCCTCCCGCGAGTTCGGATGGCCGGGGCTGCGCCAGTGCTGGATCCTGGCCAGGAAGCTGGCGGTTTCATCGATGAGATAGGAAAGCCGTCTTTTCATCTCGCCTCTTGCTCATGAAGGTGTTCCGCCCCACCGATTCACATGCCTGTTTACAAGAGAACGCTGTGGTGGGAGTCGGTTGTTGATCAAGGTTGAGGCAATCCTTCCTCACCAGAGGTCATCACCCGGTGTCAAGGGTCCAGGGTCGCCGTGTTCATGACAACGGTGATCAGGCGGTCCCCGGCACCTGTGTCGGTTATCTCGACGCGTGTCAGGACCGTATCCTGTGTCTTTCGCAGGACCTCGGTCCTCGTCCGGAAAGGACCTCTCTTTCCCTGGGACAGGAAGTGGATCTCCATGTCGCACGTGGTCATGGGCATGCCTGTTGCCTGCCGGGCCGCAAGCTGCCCTGCCTGGTCCGCCAGGATGGCCACCATCCCGCCCTGGAGCGAGCCGAAGCTGTTGCGCACGTAGTCGTTCAGGTCCAGCTCCACGACGCCGGCGGCTTCATCCAGGATCCGCATGCCCGCCTTTTGAAGGTAAGGATCTCTGAGCCCGGGTCCGTCAATGCCGAATTGAAACGCCTCTGAGGACTCTTCATCCATCTCCAGGTCGAGCTCGGGCGTGTCCTGTCTCTGGGGCAGCCTCGAGAAGGTAATCAGGGAGGATCCTATGGATTCAGCCGCAGAGGGGTTTCCGTCTTCTTCCGCCCGGATGTCCACGCGAATCACCACGGTCGTTTTTCCCTCCCGAAGGATGGATCCCAGGGCCGAGACCCTGCCCGACCGGGCCCTGCCTGTGGTGTGAAGAGAAAGGTCAGCGGTTGCAATCCAGTCAGGGTACACCGCCCTTACGGCCAGGGCCCCTCCCAGAACATCGATGAGGGTGGCCATCACCCCCACCTGCATGCCTCCCTGATCGGTGCAAACCTCCTTCACCACAGGAGCCCGGACCACGGATGTGTGCTTTCCGCGAAACTCGAGGGTCACCATGAGGTCCCGGAGCATGTGCTCCCTGGGGGGGTATTCCCCGGTGATCGTCTGAAGGTCCTGCCCGATGCCACGCTCTGTGCCAGGTGCAAGATTGC
>CAZSUQ010000813.1:0-2841 GCA_964609935.1 uncultured Thermodesulfobacteriota bacterium
CAGGAAGGCGCTCAGGCGGTCTTCCCCCACCCTGCCTTTTGTCAGGATCTTGAGATACCGGAACGCATCATCCAGGGAGTCCTCCAGGCCCTCGCGCTTCATGGCAGGGTTGTCCGGCACCCAGATGGCCCCTCCGGACATGGCAGTGGAGCCGCCGTAGTACCCGCTCTTTTCAATGATCAACGTTTCATTCCCAAGGTCGCTGGCAATGAGAGCGGCCGTCATGCCGCCGCCGCCGGACCCTACCGCCAGGAGATCCGTTGTGTAATCCCATGGTTCCATTTCTGCCCCCCCTTAACCCGGATATTGCACAAGGCACCTGCTGCGGCTTGAAGATTTGAAAGAAGCGATTATTTCAACGGAGCACCGAGGCGAATCAACTCTTCCCTGGCCCGATCCAGGGTGGATCGGTAACCGGGTTTGGGTTCAATGGATTCGAGATCGTAGATCTCTTTAAAGGTAACAATATTCTCTCTCGGGGTTTCCCCGGGTAGCAGTTCGTCGATCCTGTCCATGATGGTTCCCGCTAGTTCTCCTGCCCACTGAGGCCCCCTGATGGCCGCCTCCTCCATGATATCTGTGGTGAGGTTCGCCTCAAAGGGAGAGGCCCCTGCCAGCCAGCTGTAGGAAAAGCCGCTGGCCGTATACACCAGAGCCTGAACAGCCTGCTGCAGAATGCCCACAAAGGTTCCTGCCCACGGGTAGCTGCCGCAAACACCGCTGCCCATGGCCAGCCGTATATTCTGTTCCGAAGCGCGCATGACGGCGCTCGCCGCCCAGATGGATTCCCGGGTGCTCCAGTTGCCGTCTATGTGGGTGGGGAACAGGCTGCACATGGGACCCCTGGCATAGCTCATGTGTCCCAGGACGTTGGCTGTCATGCCCACGGCCGCATCCACACCGTCCCTGCAAAGAGCGCCGATCAATGACATGGCGCTCTGCCAGGGAACGATCCCCCGGTCGGCACAGAAATAGGCGAGCAGGAGTCGATCCCAGTCGATCTTCTGTTCAGGGATCACGTGCACGCCGATCTGTGTATTGTGAGGTCCGCGGAAGCCTCTGGAGAGGCAATGCATCGTGGCTCCTACCGAACTGACCGTACACATAAGACCCAGGTTCATGTTCGGCCTGCCCACTTCTTCCACCACCTTCTGGAGCATCTCCTGTTCCCAGATCCCGCAGTGGATCTCACTGAGGGTTCCGGCCTTGGGCTCGACGTCGCCCACCTTTGCGATCCCGCCTGAGATCCCGAGTCCTTTGATTCTTTTTTCCCGGGCAAACGCCGTCATGAGGGGAACGAACTCTTCCTCTGAGATGACCCCGCCCACGCCGGCATACTGGACGGGTGCCTGAGGACTGTCCCCGGTCCGGTATGCAATGGTCATCTCATCTTCGTCTTTGCCAAAGGTTGCCTCCCCCGGTTTGGCAGCCCTTTCCCGCACCATCTCCAGGATTTCTTCTTTTGTGAACCTGATGACCCTTTGGGTACCCAGGTGGTAGAGCCCCACGGCTTCCAGAACGTCGACGCCAGCCTGGAACACCGCATCCCCCACACCTCTATCCGCCAGCATTTCCCCCGGGGTTTGCTTGATATTGTGTTTCTCAACGACCTCACGCACCTTCATGGCAAAGGCCAGGTCGAACTTGTCCGACTTCATGACAGGACCCGTCAAGGATCTCTCCTGAAGCTCGATCAAAGGTATCATGGAGCCCCCCTCTTGTTTTTCTTCTCCTGCGCTCGGCTTGACGTCCACCACGAGCGGTGCGTCCCAGCCGGCCGGTTTGAGCAGGAGGTCAACCATCGCCTCCTGTTAACACGGCATGAACCGCCTCCGCCAGGTCTTCAAACGTGTAGGGCTTGGTTACGACACCGCTGAAGCCGTGTTCCCGGAAGTTCGCCATGACCGGATCGTTGGAATAACCGCTGGAAACAACAACGGTTGCTCCCGGATCGATTCCCTTGATCTTTTTGATCGCTTCCTTGCCTCCCATGCCGCCGGGAATGGTCAGGTCCATGATCACTGCACGAAAGGGCTGTCCGGCTTCCAGGGCCTCTTTGTAGCATTCTACCCCTTCCGTACCGTCTGACACAGCCTTGACTTCATATCCCAGGCGTTTCAGCATCCCCTCCACCGACTTTCGGACAACCGCTTCATCATCGATCAGGAGTATTCTTCCTTCACCTTTCAGTGCATTTACTTTTGTTTTTTTCTTGATGACAACCGCACCTTCAGATGCGGGCAGATAAAGAGTAAAAGAGGATCCAGCCCCTATCGTGGAGTCCACGTAGAGGTGGCCTTCGTGACGGTTGACAATGGAAAGGGAGGTTGCAAGCCCCAGCCCTCTCCCTGCTTCCTTTGTTGTGAAGAAAGGGTCAAAGATATTTGAGAGATGTTCCTCCGGAATGCCGGAACCCTGATCCTCGATGGATATTCTCACATAGTTGCCGTCCTTCAAGCTTGCATGTTCGTTTTCTTCAAGGACGATGTTTTCAGCGCGGACCTTGATGGTACCCCCTTCGGCCATGGCCTGGTCGGCATTCAAGACCATGTTGTGGATGGCCTGGCTTATCTGGCCTTCATCCGCTTCCACGGGCCAGAGATCCCTGGGTATGTAATATTTGCAACCGACATTGGAGCCGCTCAGGGCGAAATTCGCGGTATCCTTCAGCAGTCTTGAAACCTGCACAGCCTCCTTGATCGGCTCGCCACCCTTGGCAAAGGTGAGCATTTGCTGGATCAGGCCCTTTGCACGCAACGACGCTTTTTCCACGTCCGTCAACATTTCCGCAATTTCATCATCAAATTCTTCGTTCATTTTTATGATGGAAACATTGGCCAG
>CAZSUQ010000814.1:0-2840 GCA_964609935.1 uncultured Thermodesulfobacteriota bacterium
GCTCACCGGGCATCCTACAAAGAGGCTTCCACGAACTGCCAGCTTCTGCGTTGATTTCGTGGAAGGAGAGGCCCTGCTTGCCTTCCTGGACAGCGCTGGAGTTGCTGCCGGCAGTGGATCAGCATGTGCGTCCAATGTGTATAAGAATGCTTCGCATGTGCTGAGCGCAATGAACATCCCCCCGGAGACGGCACGCGGTGCACTCCTCTTCACGGTCGGACCGGACAATACCGACCGAGATATTGATTACGTACTGGAAGTACTGCCACCTATTGTTGAGAAGTTGCGAAGAATATCGACCAGCGTTAATACCAAGTCCCCGTAAGGCTGGCACAAAAACAACTTCACAACAGTTACCTTCCAGCTGAAAAACAGTAGCGCAACATGTTATATTTTCATACAACAGTTAAGCTCATAGCTTCTACGTTGTTAAAAGCCCTACTGTGGGGCCCGTACAGGATGTAGCGTAGCATCTCTCCAAGGGGCTCCATCGTAAGGTCGAGCCGGTCACCCTCGATCCAGCGGTAATCTGGCTTGAACGCCGCAGATGGATGTTTTTTGGGCAGCCTGCTACGGGTTCCCGTGCGGGTTCAAAAAAATCTTGCAGTCCACAGTCATCGATCCCTCTCCCTGATCGAGAACCTTAAGAGGATTGATGTCGATTTCATCAATGGCAGGGAAAAGGGCCATAAGGTCAGAGACTCGTTTAATAATTTTACACAAAGAATCCACATCAGCCGGAGTTGAGGCTCGAAATCCTTTCAACACTTCGTATCCCTTCAGGGACTCGACCATACGTCTGGCGGTTCGCATATCTACAGGTGCCAGGGCCAAATTGATATCGGACAAAACTTCCACCAGAATTCCACCAAGACCTACCATAACTACGGGCCCGAAATGAGGATCACGCATTCCACCCACGATGACCTCTGTCCCCTGGGTAATCATTTCCTGAATCAGAAACCCTCGGGCTGAGCGGACGCGATCCGCCTCGATCATCACAGCCAAGGCTTCTAAAAGTTCGCCCCTGTCCTTCAAGTCTAACCGCACCCCCCCTGCCTCGGTCTTATGAAACAACTCATCGCCGACCGCCTTCAAGACCACCGGGAAATCCAGCCTTAATTCACCGATTCGATCCACCTCCTCCCTAGGCAGATAATGTCCCTTCACCGTAGGAATTCCGGCCTTCGCCAGTATCCTGTATGCCTCGTGATCCATGAAGGTCTTGCCGCCATGGATGGCTGCCTCAAGGGCTGAGGCGATTTCACCGGAGGGATCAATTCTGAAATCGGCGATGGGGATGGGTACCGGTTTGGTCCGCCGAACATCCGCGACCCGTCTGATGGCCTCGAACGTACCAGGGATGGAATCAAAAAAAGGTACGCTCATCTTCTCGCTGACCTCAGCCAGCCCATCAGGAGTATCCGCATCCAAACGGACAAAAACAGGCTTTTCAGACTCGACATTGACTTGGCCATAGTACTCGAACATCCTATGAAAAGAAAAAACGCCACCCCAGGCCAGCGAGTAGCCAAAATTGTGAAAGACGCCGTCGATCCCCGGAAGCTTGCGCGTCCTTTCGATTATCTCGATTTGCACATCCATATCGTAGATATCGCCCAGGTCTATCGGGTTGGTCAAGGAGATGTAACCGACCCTGCTCTTGCCCTGCATCCACTCCAGGAGGTCTTGAGGAAGTGCAGGGAGCGAAAAACCATTTCGGTGGCACTCGTCCGCAGAGACCACTGCTGTGCCCCCACCGGGCGAAATACAGACGAGCCTGTCTCCCCGGAGGGGAGGTAAAAGGAGAACCTTGACACAGTTTAGCAACTCGTCGAGATCCCATATACGGATCACGCCGGCATGTTCAAAAGCCGCATCCACTACCTTTTCATCGCTTGCCAAGGCTGTTGTGTGAGACTTGGCAATGCCGTGGCTGACGGGCCCAATATTCGCTTTGTGAACGAGGATCGGCTTTGTGGTCGAGCAGGCCAGCTCAAACAGTTCTCTGCCCCTTGAAAGCCCCTCCAGATACAGGAACACTATCTGGGTGTCAGGATCTCCTAAATAGTACTCCAGCAGGTCTACCTCATCCACATCCAGCTTGTTCCCGATACTCGCCAGTTTGCTCACACCTACCTTCGCATGGGCAAGGTGTTTCGCATAACTCATGGCGATCATCCCGCTCTGAGAAATAATCCCCACCGGTCCCTTTCGCCAGTCCACCGGACGTTGAGGGCCAAAAGGAAGGAAAAGCCCGTTGTCCAGATTGGCAACGGCCATACAGTTGGGGCCAATAACGCGGATTCCGTATCTTTGACATGTTTCCAGGAGCCGTGACTCCAGGGCGACGTTCTCAGGCCTGTACTCTGAAAAGCCTGCCGTGGTGATCACCAGTCTCTTGATTCCCTTCTCTCCGCACTCTTCTGCCACCGCGGGGACATCTTCGGCTCTGACCAAAACCATTGCCAGATCAATCTCGTCGGGGACATCCAGGACAGACCGGTAAATGGGCCTCCCATGAACGGTGCCCGGTTTGCGTCCCACGGCATAATAGGACCCCTTGAAATCAAACTGCATCAGGCTCTTCATGATGTAATTCCCGAAATTGGTAGGCGCTTCGGAAACACCAACAATGACCACTCGCTCTGGGTAGAAGAATGCATGCATCTCTAATCCCCCTGGATTTCCTCCTGTCCGGCAACCCGCCCAGGAACGATTGCTCTTCTTCAGTTCTACTCCTTAGTCCGATCTTCAATTTGCCGATTCACCCTCTTCATTTACCTTCCCTGAGTAACTTCGTCAAGGAGATTCTCTCAGTTCTCGCTTCAACACCTTGG
>CAZSUQ010000815.1:0-2838 GCA_964609935.1 uncultured Thermodesulfobacteriota bacterium
CTCACGCAGGGTTTTCATGCCGCCGTGCCTTGCACCATGCTTCAACTCCTGGGCCGACGCCCCTTCCAGGATGAGTTCCTTCATGTTGTCTCGAAGCGGCATGACCTCATACAGCGCAATCCGCCCCTTGAAACCTGTGTTGTTGCACCGTTCACACCCTTTCCCCTGATAGACGGTAACATCGCCCGCTTCCTCATGGGCGAAGCCCATATCCACGAGCTCCTGCGGGCTCACATCGTGGATCTCCTTGCATTCCGAGCAGATCTTCCTGCACAACCGCTGGGCAAGAATCAGGTTGACCGATGAGGTGACGAGAAAGGGTTCCACACCCATGTTCAACAGCCTGTGGATGGTGCTCGGCGCATCGTTCGTGTGAAGGGTGCTCAGAACGAGATGCCCGGTCAGAGCTGCTTTGACCCCGATCTCTGCGGTTTCAAAGTCCCGGATCTCTCCCACCATGATGATGTCCGGGTCCTGCCGGAGAAAGGCACGCAGCGCCGAGGCGAAATTCAGGCCGATCTCTTCGTGCATCTGCACCTGGTTGATCCCCTGCAGATTGTATTCCACAGGATCCTCGGCCGTGGAGATATTCTGCGTGGTCTTGTTCAGTTCCGTGAGGGCGGAATAGAGCGAGGTCGTTTTTCCGCTTCCGGTGGGTCCGGTAACGAGCACCATGCCGTAGGGCTGGTAGATCGCTTCCCGAAAATCCTTGAGTGCCCGCTCTTCGAACCCGAGCTTGGTCATGTCCAGCTGCAGAGCGCTCTTGTCGAGCAAGCGGAGCACGAGCTTTTCACCGAAGAGCGTGGGAAGAACCGAAACCCGGTAATCCATTTCCTTCCCCACGGTTTTCAGCTTGATACGACCGTCCTGCGGGAGCCTTCGTTCCGCAATGTCGAGGCTGGACATGATCTTGATTCTCGAGGTGATGGCGTTCTTGAGTTTCATGGGAGGATTCATGATTTCATAGAGGACGCCGTCGATCCTGTAACGTACCCGGAAGGTCTTTTCATAGGGTTCGATATGAATGTCGCTTGCCTCTTTCTTGATGGCATCGGTGAGGATCAGGTTGACGAGCTTCACCACGGGCGCATCGGATGTGGCCTTTTCCAACTCCTCGAGGTTGACGTCATCGTTGTCCTCCACCACCTCCAGTTCCAGGTCCTCCAGGTCGCTCATCACGTCCATGAGGGAAGCGGACTGGTCGTAGTAACCATCAATGGCCTTCTTGAGAGCCGACTCCTCGGCCACGACCACGTCGATGTTGTAGCCGGTGAGGAACTTGATGTCATCGATGACGAGGTAGTTGGTGGGGTCGCTCATGGCGATCACGAGTGTGGAGCCTGCCCGGCTCACGGGCAGAACCTTGTGCTTCTGCACAACGTCCGGGGGAATGAGCCTGATCACATCCTCGGGAATCGTTGTCACATTGATGTCAATGGCGGGAAACCCGTACTGCTGGCTGAGAAAGCTGAGAAGGTTCTCTTCCTCGATGAAACCGAGCTTGATCAGGTTGGAGCCGATGAGCCCGCCGTTGCGTTTTTGTTCTTCCAGGGCCTTTTCGAGTTGCACATTCGTAATCAACCCGGCCTGAATGAGCCTCTCGCCCAGCCTCACCTTCCTCGGGTGGCTGGTTGAGGCATTCATGGTTTCCGCTTCTGCACTGCCTGTCCGCATGGAGAGTCATCGCCTTTTCAAGGGTGAAGTGTTTCAGCCGACCAGGAGCATCCCATGCCTTTTTTTGACACCGGTCAGTCCAGCGAAGTGAGAGAAGACGCATCGATCTGAGGGAACCTCGGAAGGGAAATGAGCAAAATCCGTACCAAGAGTGACTTTTTTTGTTTGCCGCCGGAAAAGCTGGCATTTTTTGCCGGGGAATTGACAACGAGCGGGTGTTTTGGGCTGAGAGGCGTGAAAAAGTGTCAACAGCCTTGAAAAGTTTTCAAACAATCTTCGACTTATAAAGAGGACAAGGGTCTTCTTCTTGGAGTCGATTACAGGGGAGGTTCCTGGAAGGCATGATGAAAGGTCCTGCCGATTCGGCTCACATCACCCGGCTGCAAGGTTCTCACATCCAGGATGACTTCATCCTTCTCGATCCTGGCGATGACCGGGAAGGGGCTGTGACGAATCTTGAGCAGGATCTCCTGGGGCGGGATCGTCTTGCACCTCACATGGACGGCAACGCCCGGGATGGACTCCAGAGGGAGGGACCCTCCTCCTGCCATGCAGACCGAAGGGCGTATCCGGACCGTGAATCCATGCGGGACCCCTTCTTTTAATGCTTTTGCCAGTCTCTGTGCCCTGCCCTGAAGGGTTTTCCGGGACAGGGTGAGCATGTTGAGAACAGGGATCTTTTCCCTGGCAAGGACCCGGTCTCGATAGAGCAGGAGCGTGGCTTCCATTGCGGCCAGGGTCAACTTGTCGATGCGCAACGCACGGTTCAGCGGGTGTTTCTGAAGGGTCTTCAGCACCTGTCCCGGCCCCAGCAGGATCCCTGCCTGCGGCCCTCCAAGCAACTTGTCACCGCTGAACGTAACGAGGTCTGCACCGGTCTTTACGGTTTCGGCAACCGTGGGCTCTCCCTGGATGCCCAGGTCGGACGGCTCCAGCATGCAGCCGCTTCCCAGGTCCTGCATGACGGGTAACGTGCGTCGCTTTCCCAGGGCAACAAGCTCCTTGAGGGACACCTCTTTGTGGAATCCGATGACATGGTAGTTGCTGGGGTGGACCTTGAGCAGAAGCCCGGTGGATGATCCGATCGCCTTCTCATAATCCCGGAGGTGGACACGGTTGGTCGTACCCACCTCTACGAGGGTGGCCCCGCTCTCCTCCAGGATC
>CAZSUQ010000816.1:0-2837 GCA_964609935.1 uncultured Thermodesulfobacteriota bacterium
CTTTGATCTCGGAGATTTTTCTTCTGAACCATCAAAGGAAAAATATTATTCAGATCTGGCGTTCGCTCGGTTTTATTCCTTTGGCCGGAAATATGACATGATGCACCCCGAAGATCTTCACATGAAACTCATCGAACGCGGCCCCAGGAAATCGTCACTTGATTCCTACCTCTATTCCAAAGCGACAGAGTCCGGCGTTACATTCAGCTTCGGTCATTCCATTGATACAAAGAAAGATCTTGATTCACTTCCTCCTGGTTCCATTCTTGCTACCGGAATGAACATTGACGTGTTCAAAGCACTCGGAATACCTCATACGCCCGTTTATGGCTTTCTAGCCAATGGAAGTTTGAAAGATTACAAGGGTCATGAATTGCTTGTCTACTTCGATCAATGCATCCGTGATTACGGATATTTCAGCATGATCAATGGAATTGGCGGAGCCCTTCTTTTTCAGCGAGAAAATCCGATTTCCGGGGAAGTCAAGGAGTGGTTCATAGGAAAAATTGAAGAACAAGGGATCAAACTCGATAACTGGCATTACACGGAAGCCGAGGTCGCTACACCTACGGGGTCGATGAACAACACAAATCTATTTCACAATCAATTTATCCTTGCCGGAACGCTTGCCGGTATGCAGGACCCGTCGATGGTTTTGGGCGTGCACGGAGCTCTTGTATCCGGCAAGATTGCTGCATTAGCCGTAACCGATAGGGAAAAAGCTTTAAAAGAGTTCAAGCGCATGAACGCACAGCGGCAGCCCGCCTTCCTTTTGAAAAAGTTGATGGAAAAGACACATCCCCACTTGCTGCGTCCGTTTGCAGCAGCGCTGTTGAAGTTATCGTCTTCCATAGACATTCGATATTTATATAAATTTTATCCCGCAGTTCCAGGATGGATGAAGCTTCGCCCTTCCACGATCCCTCCTCAGAAAAACTTTTCCTCCCGACAATCTCCTGAAGGAATTGAACGTTGATCGAATCCCATTCACCACCAGGATGGATGAGGTTCCTGCCACTACTGTTCGGTTTCGAAGGTGAAAGGCGGCTTTTTGAACGGGGCATGCGGAAGCACAAGCTTTTACAATGTTTTTACAATAATTTTACAACCCTTTTGCGACTAATGGGTTTCGAGAGTATTAGAATGAATGTTATGGTTTTCATAGGATACCGTCTATAGAAGACCGTTTTCTTGACACCAGATAAGCGAGAAACAAGAATACGTTGGAGAAAAGATCCTAAACTTTTTCTTTCCGCTTTTCATCTAAGTGGCGTACCTTTCCGATTTCCGTCATCCTTCAGGGATTGAACCGATTCCATTCTGTTCATGAAGTGTTCCGAACAGGATGCTGGATGCAAGGCGCCTCTTGATGCAGGGGTGTGGCGGGAACATCGAAGGAGGAACATAGATGCTGGTTGGAGGCTGTGATATCGGTTCGACGACAGGCAAGGCTGTGGTCATGAAGGATGGAGAGATCCTTTCCCACTCGATCATACCTTCCACGACAAAACCGGAGAACACCGCAAGGATGGCCATGGAGGAGGCTGTGGAGAAGGCGGGGTTGCGGTCCATTGACGATCTTGCCTGTACCATCGGAACCGGATACGGCAGGCTGAAGGTCCCTTTTGCCGATGAAAACATATCCGAGATTACATGCCACGCCCGTGGGGCACACTGGTTGTGTCCCACGGTACGAACCGTGGTGGATATCGGAGGGCAGGACTGCAAGGTCATTTCCATGAGCGACAAGGGAAAGGTATTCGAGTTCGTGATGAATGACCGGTGTGCTGCCGGTACCGGGAGGTTCTTCGAGGCCATGGCCCGGGTGCTCCACTGCGGGCTTGAGGGGATCTCCGCTCCGGAGAACCAGGGGGAGAATGCGTCAAACATCACGAGTCAGTGCAGTGTGTTTGCCGAGTCCGAGGTCGTCACCCTGATCAACGAGGGGTACGATCTGCCCAATATCATCGCAGGCATCAACAACTCCGTGGCCGCCCGGTTGAACTCCATGGTGAGACGGGTTGGACTCGTGGAAGACCTGGCCCTGACGGGCGGATGCTCCAAGAACCAGGGGTTGGTGAAATCTGTGGAAACAAAACTCGGTGTAACGGTCAGGCAACTGCCCATGGATCCCCAGATTGCGGGAGCCATCGGTGCCGCGATCTTTGCCGCTGAAAAGGCGGAAAAACAGATGAAGGAATCGTCTGCTGCAGAAGGAGGGAGAACCATTGGAAACCAAGCTGACAGGTGAGGCCTTTCAGAGATTTGCCCGGGCTACGGGGAGCATCATGAATCCCGAGGTGCAGTCCTGGCTGGATCAGGGGGGAAAAGTTGCGGGCTATTTCTGCTCTTCCGTTCCGGAGGAAATCCTCATGGCTGCCGGATATCTCCCTTTTCGGATAAGGGGAACCGGAAGCACGGATACCGAACTATCCGATGCGTTTTTCAGCCCCATCAACTGCTCCTTCCCGCGCCATGCCTTGAACCAGGCGCTGAAGGGGGAATATGAATTCCTGGACGCGCTCATCTGCATCAACTCCTGCGACCATGTCCGCCGTATCTACGACAACTGGATTCGCAACATCAAGACAACCAAGTTTGCCACGGTGATGAGTTTTCCGAGAAAGGTGGGCGACCGCCAGGTGGACTGGTATCTTGAAGAGATCAATCTCCTCCGGAAGCAGCTCGGAGAGCACCTGGGCGTGGAAATCACGGATGAGAAGATACAGGATGCGATCAACCTGCAGAATGAGATCCGTGTTCTGCAGAAGAACCTCTATGAACTGAGAAAGCAGGACAATCCGCCCTTCACGGGAGCGGAAACGCTTGCCGTCATG
>CAZSUQ010000817.1:0-2835 GCA_964609935.1 uncultured Thermodesulfobacteriota bacterium
CTCCGTATCAGGACAAGGATAAATCACTCCCCCTGGATATGGATTTCGTAAAGGAGCGGTTCGCGGATCGTGCACCGAATACCACAACGCGGTGCAACCCGTGAGAGGAGGTTGTCAATGGATATGATGGATGCGTTTATTGAGGGCGACGTCTACATCGACTTCCCCTACGAAAGGGCCAAGTTTCGCTACGAGAAGGCCACGAAAAAGGTCTACCGGCGCTTTTACGGGGAGTCGGAAGACGAGATCCCGCCGAGCTCGAACCTCTACAACCAGGCCATTTGCGAGGGGAAGCAAATCACCCGCGATGACTACTTCCGCGATTAGACGTTATCCCGTGATGTGTGCGAACGGTCCGAGCCGATTCACCTCACCGTGAGGTTCTTGTCGATTCCGCCCGATCTTCGAGCTTGCTGGAATCTTATTGATTTCATGGTCGTGAGAATAAAGTTTTTCTTCGATCCAATCGATTTTGGAGATGAGGATCGGAGGAAGCATTCAGGCGAAATGCTGTAAGAAACATCCAAATATGCCACAGTTCTTCAGGAATGCGGCGGGTTCCCGCAGGAACCGGAGAAAGGACTCGATCCGTATGAACACTTCCAGCGAAAAAAACCTCACCCTGGAGCATAGAGCCTGCATAGAAAAAAGAACCCTTGTTGTAACCATTACGCTGAATTTCATTTTTGCAATGGCAGCTTTCGTATTTGCCGTTTACACCAATTCTCTCGCCATAGTCATTGATGGGATGTACACCTTTGTTGATGGGCTCGTTGGTATCTTTGCCATTAAGGTGACCACTCTGATACGACGATCGGCCAACCGGGAATATCCCTTTGGCTTTATCATGTACGAACCGGTCCTGAACTTGATCAAAGGGTTGCTCATCGCTACGGTCGTACTCACCGCGTTCCTTTCGTCCGTCGTGGAAATCATTGACGGCGACGAGGAGAACCTGAATTCAAGGGTCGCAATGATCTATGCTGCCATTGCAGGATTCGCATGCTTTACCTACTGTGTCGTTCTGGAAAGGATGGCAAGGAAGACACATTCTCCTATTTTGAGAATCGAAGCAAAGCAGTGGCTGATAGACGGTATCGTCAGCCTGGGCATAGGCGTGGCATTTTTTATCGTATGGATCATGCAAACCCACGGTTACGATGACTATGCCAGATATGCTGATCCCGTTATCGTACTGTTTATGACCCTGTTCATGGCACCCATACCCATCAAGGTCATCAAAGAGAACTGGGGGCAAATCGTTGCAAGAACCGTTCATGACGACCTTCGCATGGAAATCATAAAAAGGATCGATGAGAACCTGATCGACCTGGCCGACCCGAAATACGAATTGCGCGTTGTACAATACGGCAGGCATGTATACATACAGCTGTATTTCGTTACACTTTGCAGTCTGTCCGTCCAAGACGCAGACCTGCTTCGAAACCGACTCTACAACAGTTTTGATAAATACCTGGATTACTTTTCTGTCGACATCGCCTTCACGTCGGACACGATATGGATTGAAAGGTCTGTCAAGAACATTTAAACCGCCCTGAACCCCATGTCTCTGCGGATCGATCCGGACGCCGATCCGGTGCTCGCCTCGATTTTGTCCCCCCCCGCATCTTGTGTGACTCCAATGCTTGACACACAATCAGCCCTTGTATAATCTTGCCTTTGAAATGGAAATCAAATTCCTATACCTCCCTTCTTCTCGCATTTTTGTAGAATTCCAGGCCAAGTCAGATGACTACTAATGTGAGGGCATGGGGGTAAGAGCATGATCGAACGAACCTGCCAGCATTGTGTCCACTTTATTGACGACCCCGCTTCTATCGAAGCGGAATTCCCCAACCTTACTCTCTTTGGTTCGGCCTACTCTTCGGCTCGGGGCGATGCCGGGATCTGCCAGACGTTTGGCCGATTCATGGATCCTTTGCCTGCGCAAGACTGTTCCTCGTTCACGCTTCGTGGAGAGTCGGAAGGGCAGGAGCGATCCGCATAGTAAGAAATCGACCGTATCACTCCCTATGAGCCCGTCGAAAGACGAGGCTCATGGAGGCTGTTGAAAAAGTGCCGGACAAATGACACGCGATTGGCACTTTTTCAACAAGGTCCTATACGGCAGGGCGAAATGCGCAGGTCCCGCAAAGAACAAGTGCGGTCGTTTCCCCATGTCAGAACCGACTTGTGGGATCAAGCCTGTCGGTTCTGAAGAGCGTTCCTAGATCGACGCAGATGATGAGCGAGTGAAGTCATGGCAAACAAGAAGAAACGTAATCCGTTGATCACCGAGGAGGACTGGTGGACCGTATGGTTCGGGTTGACCATCCTTCTGGTAGCCACGGTGCTCGCCATTATGACTTTCTCCGGCAGCATCTCCGCCAAGAAAGTACCCAAGCTGGGCAAGTGGATCTCGAATCCGGTGGACGTCTTCTACCATGCCAAGAAAACCAAGATTAGCCTCGACCAACCCACGACACTGGCGGAGTTGGCTGATCGGATTAACGAGAAAAGGCCAGAAGCGACCGCCAAGATCGTACCGGTTGATGGGGGTGTGCAGTTACGCGTGGCCTCCTCGCGTACAGGAGGTGGGGAGTCCATCTCCCTCAGGACTCTCCTGGCCGGCGGAAAGAGCGCGCTGGAGTTCACCAAGGAGAGGCCGGATTCCGCCGGCATGGGAGCGCGGGCGTACGTGTCGAAAACTTTCCCATCCGCGAATATCGTCATCGGAAAGGGTAAAGTGACCGTGACTGCCGAGCGATCGAGGCTGATCGTCCTCCCCCTTCTGGTCACCCTGATCGGTATCATGCTCCTGACCTCCATCGGGGT
>CAZSUQ010000818.1:0-2834 GCA_964609935.1 uncultured Thermodesulfobacteriota bacterium
ATGAAACAAAAGCGACAATGCCTGAACATGCATGGATTCGCTCGTTTGCGGACATTACTGGGGTTCTCCGCATTGTCTGTCCAGCTTTGCGTCTTGACACGTGCGTCCCGGAGTTTCTCACTGAGCGATTGGGTGTAACCGTCTCCGGAGGGCTGCCCGGAGCGACAAACAAAGTCCCTATATTGTCACGTTTTTTCCAGGTCTAAAGCCTCCGTTGGCCCGCTAGAAAACGAGTTTGCCGAGCGCGTTGTCAGCAACTTCTGGCGGCTCCGGCGTCTTGCCCTTTGTGGAAGGGACCGGTAACGGGGTTTTATCAAAGTGTATTGCCGTGAGGTTTGTGCTGTTCTAGGGAAGGAATTGTAGCCATGGATACGACAAGTTGTCGCTTGCTGCAGGCTTTGGTTGTATGGTTCGCCACTTTCTGCACGTTGTTCACTTCTGCCTCAGCAAGAGGGGACCTTCCGGTAGAAGCAGAAGGTTTTCGGGCAGAGGCTATTATCCGCGATCACCCCACGCGCATTCGCGACCTGTATCTGAAGGAACGTCCCGACCTCTGCACGACCTCCAAACGCCTGATCTACAAAGGCACCCTTTACGTGTCCCCTGATCGCGTTGTCCCCCGTGGAGTGGCCTTTCGACATAACCATGCAAAGGTCAGAAACATCCAGAAGGCCGAAAATGAACTTCGCCTTGTCTTCGAAATGCCACAGGGGGTCGAAGTAACCGCAGGAGGGGGCAGATCTGATTGTTTACTGGGCCCTAGCCGCTTCCCCAGCGTCGAGAGGATTGCGATTGACGGAAACCCGGGTAGAAAATACACGCTGAAAGTCAAGTACATTGCCAACCTTCCCATGCAGTCCACTTACATGGTCTATTTCAAGACCTCCCTGCCGGCTGGAAGCGTCAGCAGATGTAGCTACTACCTTACATGGAAGGGTGGGCGGCAGGCTCCACAGAACATTCGCCTCGAATCGATCGCCATCGAGCCTGTCAGGCCGCCTAAGCGCATGTTCATCATGCCCTGGCGAATGACGGTGGATCACGTGGAACTGCTGGCGCCAGATTTTCCGAAAGATTACACGTCGCTGGGTATGAATATGATCTCAATGGAATATCTGGGGCACTGGCGCCAACCTGAGAAGGTCGGACGCACCGCGAAGGAACTCAAAGACTACATCGACTTGCAGGCCGCGGTGTGTGCAAAAGCCAGGGCGCACGGCGTGTACGTATGTTACGGAGCCGGCGGGTCCTTTTTCCCCTACACAGCCAAGGCCGGGCACGGCATATCGCAATGGATGAGCGACCGGGAAGCGCGGGCCATTGCCGCCGACGGCAGCCCCGTCCCGGGATGGACTGGCGGGTACACGCCGTGTCCCAGCTATCGAGGACGATTCTACCAGGACGCCGTCAACACACTGGAGACCTCGGAATTGCTCCGAAGAGCCCCGGCCAGTCTTTTCAATTTCGATACAGAATACTATGGCAGTGGAGCCAGAGGCGCCAAGATCTGTTTCTGCAGACGATGCATCACAGGGTTCGAGAAATGGTTCAAAAAGAAATACCCCAATGCGAAGTACGTCGACCCGTTCGAAATAGAAAAGAATACCACCCGGCCTGTGGACAAGAGTTGGTCACACGCAGGATTGGACCCGAAGGAGTATCAGGTAAAGACCAGCTATCCCATGCAATACGGAGCATGGGTCGAATTCAAGATTGAGCAATTCGGCGATATGTTCGCAGGATTCAAGAAGGCCATCGTCAAAGCCACCGGCCCGGTCAAGACCGCACCGTTCGACAAGATAACGTTCGCTGATTGGGGGGGATTGTATCCGCTCTTGCTGAAACGTGAAGAGGACCTCTTCGGCCCATCTGCCTTGCACGGTATAGACCTGGGCGCCATGGGAGGCTACTGCCCACCTGCATTTCTCACCCTGGGCTTATGGCAACAATACATGGATTACTATTACGACACCTTGGGTGTGCGCAGAATCATCTACGATTCGCCGGCCACCAGCGGTAATGGCCAGGCCGCCGGTGGATACGAGCCGATGCCCGAACACGCACGATACTATTTGCTTGAAACTGCAATGAATGGTGTGCAGGGTTTGCTCATGTTCGATTACAGCGGCCTTGAAGGCAAACAGCTGCAGCTCAATTCCCAGGTTTTCGGTGCTTTTGCGCTGGTGGACGACCTCATTACACTGGGTGTGCCCATGAAGGACCTCTCAATTAATGGGCCAGAGATGCACGCCCGCGGTCTGCAGATCGGCCAGGAACGTCTGCTCCTTGCAGGAGACCATTACGTGGATACAGACAAAACAACAGGGACCCTCACTTGCCCGGTCAACGGCACGATGCCCGTGTTTGACCTGCTCAAGCGAAAGCAAATAGGTGAACTCACGCCCGACAATCCCAACCTTTCACTGACCCTCGATGGCCTCGACGACCGCGCGCGGTTCCTGTATGTCGGAAACAACTGGGTCAAAAGACTCGCAGGAGAATTCTAATCAACGTTCTTTGTCCTTTGCCTCACTAGAAAACGAGTTTGCCCAGCGTCTCGTCGCCGACTTGTGGCGGCTCCGGCGTGCCGGCCGCGGACAATTTCAATCCGTTTTCCCGGACCAAGAAGATCAAAGACCCAACCCCAGCCCGATCCGGGGCCCGTGACCTTCTCTACGGCCAGGTGCGGCCGGGATGCCCCCTGCTGCCCCGACCGCTGTTGATATCACATTAACTAACTGGCCCTGACAACCAGAGGCCGCAGAGGGCCCCTCTGGGCGGAGCGGCGGATTTGGCCGGTGGGCCAGGATCCTGGGTTAATACGGGCCTTGGCC
>CAZSUQ010000819.1:0-2828 GCA_964609935.1 uncultured Thermodesulfobacteriota bacterium
AGAAGATCCTGGGCGACAGGCTCTCCGCGGGCAGGGTGACCGTCAAGTACGATCACGGCCTGCCCACGGAAAAGGTGGAGATCGAGGAGGCGGCTCATCCGGTTCCGGACGAGAAGGGGATCGAGGCCACGGAAAGGATCCTCGAACTCGCAAGCCAGGCCACGGAAAAGGACCTTGTTTTCTGTCTGATTTCAGGGGGTGGATCTGCACTCCTCGTGTCTCCTGCAGCAGGTATCGGGCTGAAGGAGATCCAGGAGGTCACCTCCGAACTCCTCTCCTGCGGCGCCAGTATCGGAGAGATCAATGCCCTGAGAAAACACCTCTCGAGGGTCAAAGGAGGGCAACTGGCGCGTGTGTGCGCTCCTGCAACGGTGGTGACGTTGATCCTCTCGGACGTGATCGGCGATCCCTTGGACGTGATTGCCTCGGGGCCGACGGTCCCGGACCGATCCTCCTTTGGCGAATGCCTGGAGATCGTGAGCAGATACGGACTTTCGGGGAAACTCCCGGCACCGGTGATGAATATCCTCGAGAGAGGGCAGGCAGGGGACCTGGAGGACACGCCCAAGGAGGGAGAGGGAATCTTTGACCGGGTGCAGAACGAAATCGTGGGAAACAATCTGGCCGCCGTTCTTGCAGCCTCCCGGAAAGCTTCCGAGCTGGGATATATGCCTCTGATCCTTTCTACGCGCATGGAGGGCGAGACCCGGTACGTGGCTCGTGTGCATACAGACATCTTCCGGGAGGTTCGCGCCAGCGGCCTTCCCATCAAAGCGCCTGCATGCATCTTGTCAGGTGGTGAAACCACGGTCACCTTGAACGGGGACGGGACGGGGGGGAGGAACATGGAGTTCTCCCTGGCCGCAGCCCTCCACCTCCAGGAAGAGGATCGCATCTTCTTCCTGAGCGGGGGCACGGACGGAACGGACGGCCCCACCGATGCTGCAGGGGCATTTGCAGACGGGACCACCGTGAAACGCGCAAAGGAGCTTGGACTGGACGCTGCTTTTTTTCTGGAGGGAAACAACAGTTACCCGTTTTTCCAGGAGATCGGGGATCTGCTCATGACAGGACCGACCATGACCAATGTGATGGACCTGAGAGTCTGCATCATCCCCTGAAGGGACCCGGGACCGTACATCTCAGCTTGAACCCTGCCAGGGAAACGTAGCAAGAATTGTCTGCCGACCCATTGGCATCATGAAATCATTCGATAGGAAAAAGTTTTCCCAAATTTGTTCTTGAATTACACTTTTTGTCAATATTTACACCATTCGTTTATTCAAAAAATTGATTCTTCAGGCAAAAAGCACTGTAATATAACATTAACCTATATTTGGTTGAACACTATGATGAATTTTATAAATATCGATTTTGGGCCCTGCCGGGAAATACAACCTTTGTTTTATTATAGAATCGGAGAGTTAGCATTCTGGAAGGGAGATACTCCAAAGAGGATCCCTGCAAAATGAGAATCTTTTTTCCATTCTTTTAACTCTATCTTACTGGTGGGAATAGAAGGGAGGACACAAAAAGTTTTTCAAATTCAAAAGGAACATTTCTTGCATTAAAAATTGATGAATTGTTCTGCAAGTTCAAATAAATAGCCAGGCAAACATTCTCATAACTTTTCCCAAAGAATTCTCCTTCCTCAAATAACATCCTTTTTCTTTCAGGAGCAGAAGGGAATTCGTACAAGTATTTTCAGAAAATGACTGCACCCGACTCGAAAAAGCTTCTGATCTTCTGCGACGCAAATTTCCTTGCGCACGTGTCCCGGTGTGTGGAGATTGCCAAGGTCCTGCGCAGGGATTACGGGTACCGTATTGTAATCGCAGGGGACGGAAAGTTCATGAAGCTGCCCAAAAGCCTGGGCTTTGAGACCGACTGCGTGTTCACGGTTCCAGGAGAGAGGACCCTGGAGGTGGCCAGGAGGGCAGGCTTTGTCAGCTATAATTGGTGGAATCGTGTTTGTGTGAAGTCCATATGGTCTGATGTGGAGTGTATCAAGCGGCAGAAGCCCGATGCCGTTCTAGGAGACATGCACTGGTCAGCACGAACAGCTTGTGAGATGCAAGGCATTCCTTACATCTCCATCACCAATGCTCACTGGACGAACTACTTCTCCGTCAGGATAAAGGCTCTGCAGGATCACCTCGTGACCCGGCTCTTGGGGCGGAAGCGGGCCGATAAATTCATTCCCGTGCTCAAGGACGGAATCGGTCGTTATTATGTGCTCCCTTACCTGAATTTCCGAAAGAAGCATGGGCTGGATACTTCCAAGTACAGGAACATCCTTTCCCTTACCGAAGGGGAACTCACACTAATGGCGGACATCCCCGAGTACGGTCCCACGGAGAACCTTCCGGACAGTTTCAAATACGTTGGACCCATCATGTGGGAACCGGACATGGATCTGCCGGAATGGTACGACAAGCTGGACCCGGAAAGGCCTGTGTTTTATTTCACCATGGGCAGCACGGGGTACACCCGGTTCTTCAACCAGGCGATTCAGATCTTCGGTGACACCGAGTACCAGGTGATCATCACCACGGGAGGGCTCTTCCTTGATGTGGACCGTATTCCATCCAACTGCTTCATAGAGGAATTCGCCCCCGGGCGTGCCATCATGGAGAAGAGCGACGCCGTGGTGAATCACGGAGGGAACGGGACCGTTTACCAGGCCGTCACGGCTGGAACCCCGCTCGTGGGGATTCCGTACCACCTGGACCAGGAAATCAACCTGCAGCGGGTGGAAGACCTGGGCTTCGGGTTCATGATCTCAGAGAAGCACTGTAATTCAGCGACCTTGCTGAATGCTCTGCAAA
>CAZSUQ010000820.1:0-2822 GCA_964609935.1 uncultured Thermodesulfobacteriota bacterium
GGCAGGGGAGGCTGAGGCACAGCATCGAGGGCTTTTTTCAGGTCCACCTGCTGCGGGAACGACACACGGCCGAACACGTCACGAGCTATGATGCGGGAGCCGCTTCCTATTTCGGGCCGGTCACCTTGAGCGGCGAGGTCTACAGTTTTGGGATGAGTATCACCACACGGTTTTGAGAGGCTGTCCCAAAACAAGCGAGGATTTCGTAGCGAGGGTGTCGAGATGGCTGGAGTACAGCCTGTAGATTCGGGTATCTCGACAGCCGCAACAGGAATACTCGCTTGTTTTGGGACTAGTTCAACCTGAGGGGTGCAGAGAGCGGAGGAAGGCTTCATGGAAAGAATTTTCAGCAGGATCGCCAAGGAAGAGCCGGACCGGATGGCGCTCATCCTGGGCGGAGAAACGTTGACTTTTGGGGAGTTGGACCGGCAGGTCACCATCGTGGGGAACCGGCTGCGGTCCCTGGGGATGGAGGAGGGGGACCGGTTCTGCATGATGGCAAAGAACTCGGTTCAATGGTACACCATGCTGATGGTGGCGGATAAATACGGCTTCTCCCTGGTCCCTCTGAACTACCGCTACAAATTCGACGAGGTGAATTACATCATCGGGGACTCGGATGCAAAGGGCCTTTTCATCGATGACGAAAGAGCGCCGGTTTTTGAGGACAGGAACCAGGATCTGCCGGATGCCGTCAAGGGGCGGATCTTCTGCATCTCCAAAGAGGAGGCGGGTGGGGATTGGCTCAAGCCCTTTTCCTTTCTTCTCGAAGAGCCCGATGGGTGGAGCCGGACGACATACCGCACATTCACGGCGCCACCCTGATGAACTACACCTCCGGAACCACGGGCAGACCCAAGGGGGTCATTCGAAGGGGGATGAACAAGGAAGTCGTCATGGCCATGCGGGAGTACCTTGCGGATTTCTGGGGCTACAGGAACGACGACACGCATGGGGTCTTTGGTGCCCTCTACCACGGTGCACCCATGATGCATGCGTACATCAACACCGTGATGGGTGCCACGGTGGCCGTCTTGGCCGTAGACAAGGGGTTCAAGGCGGAGGATGCGCTGCAGATGATCCAGGAGCACAAGGTGAACACGGCCCACATGGTTCCAGCCATGTTCGTCCGCATCCTGGACCTGCCCGGGGAGACGCTGAAGAAATACGACATGAGCAGCCTGCGAAGGGTCATGCACGCGGCCGCCCCATGCCCCATCGAGGTGAAGCGCAAGATCATCGATTACTTCGGTGAAGGGGTGGTGTGGGAGTACTACGGCGGGTCCGAAGGTGGGGGCACCATGATCACGGACGAAGAATGGATCAAGAAGCCGGGGAGCGTGGGCAAGCCCTGGCCCATGTCGGAGGTCCGCATCTACGATGACGATCACAACCTGCTGCCCGAAAATGAGCTGGGCACCATCTACATGACGTCCGGCAGCTTCGGGTTCGAGTATCATAAGGACAAAAAGAAGACCCAGAAGGCCTACATCGAAGGCTTCTTTACCATGGGAGACATGGGCTACCTGGATGAGGACGGGTACCTGTTCATTGTGGATCGCAAGAGCGATATGATCATCTCCGGAGGCGTGAACATCTATCCCGCGGAAATCGAGAATGTCATTTTCGAGTATCCGAGCGTGCTGGATGTGGCTGTTTTCGGGGTTCCGGACGAGAAATGGGGTGAGGCCATCAAGGCCGTGGTCCAGCTGAGAGAGGGACAGACCGCCACAGAGGAAGAGATCATCCAGTGGTGTCAGGAACGGCAGTCGAACAACAAGAAGCCCAAGAGCGTTGACTTCATGGCGGAACTGCCGAGGGATATCAACGGAAAGATCTACAAACGCCAACTGCGGGACAAATATTGGGAAGGCAGACGGTCAAAGGTGGTCTGACCAAGCTCCCTAGTAATCACCGGGATGCTGGGGTTCCCTGAACCACCGGAACGGATTGAGAAGAAACTTGAAGATCGATATCTTGAGGCAGGTAATGAGAAGCCTTTTCATATCCTTGAAGGTCATGGTGCAACGGACCTTCCATTTCACCGGATCGGTTGTATTCACCAGGAGAATCAGATGATCTCCCTGGGCCTTGCAATCATCGATCTCCGCCACGAGTTCGGTTTTCCCCAACCCTGTTGATCTCATCAACATTGTTCCCTTGCTCCTTTTCCTGTGAGACAACGATCTTTTATCCATACCATTCCGAATCCCATGTGTCCAGCCATGTTTCGAGGGTTCGTCCGGGGTCTTCCGCATCGTCATGTGCACAGGCGTTTCGGAGCAGAACCCTTCAACGGAAGAGAAGCGCAAGCAGGGGAATCCGGGATGATGCAACATCGACACCTTTGTAGATAGTGCTGACCCGTGCTTGACAAACGAATTCGAATCCGGTTGTATGTCCACTACCATAGTGTCAAATGTAATGGTCTTATAGTTGTAAACATGGTGTAAAATAACTGTAAAAGGGATGTAAACACAGAAAGAGGAAGGCAGAAAAAGGAGGACGCCATGGGAAATGCGCTAGAGGGAAAGGTGGCCCTGGTGACCGGTGCGGGCAGAGGGTTGGGCCGAGTGGAGGCCATTGAACTGGCAAAACAGGGTGCGCGAATCGTGATCAACGATTATGGTGTATCCGCAGATGGGAGTGCTCCGTCAGAACAGCCTGCGGAAAAGGTCGTGGAGGAGATCAAGGCCCTGGGTGGGGAAGCCGTTTCTGCCTACGGTGATGTGGGGAACTGGAGCGAAGCAGAGGCCACGGTGAAGAAGGCGATCGACACCTTCGGCGATCTCAACATCGTGGTGAACAATGCGGGGTTCCTG
>CAZSUQ010000821.1:0-2809 GCA_964609935.1 uncultured Thermodesulfobacteriota bacterium
TTGATTCATCTAAAAAACTCAATCCTTATCTTCACGTAATGAAAAAAGGAGAACCGTGGACAGGCAGACCGTACCCGAAGCAAGGTAGAAGAGAAACTTCAGGCCGTAAAGCTTGACCACGTAACCACCCAGAAAGAGCCCCACTGCGGATGCCAGGCTCACGATGGCATTGAACCTTCCCACCACTTCTCCCCGCTTCTTCTTCGTGGTGAGGTCACCGAGCAGGGAGGTACGAATGGTATCCGCGATCCCGTTCGTGATCCCCAGCATGGCCTGAAGAAGATACAATTGAGCCGTCCCCTTGATAACGGTGTAGAGAAAGAGGATGCCTGCATCCACATAAGCGGTGAGAAGGAGGAAAGGCTTCCTGCCCAGCCTGTCCGAGAAACGGCCGGCAACATAAGAGGTCAGCGACTGCAGGAGGACCATGATGCTGAAGGCGATGCCCAGCTTCTCCATCCCCCCGCTCAGCTTTTCCACATGCACCACGTAAAAGGGCCCGATGAGGCCGAACCTGACGGCCCAGATCGAGCTCACGGTTGTGAAGATGAGAAGGTTCCTCGTGCTTGTCTGTGAAGTCAATGTTCAGGATCCTTTCTGACGGGTAACGCATTCAGCAGTCGAATGGCTCTTTGAAAGAGGATCGAAGACGAGGCATGGAAAGGCGGATCCACCGCATCCTCTTCATGTGTAGAAGCCGGATCCGCCTCCTCACCGGTGAGGCCGGCCTCCCCGGCCCTCCGATACCCTTCCGGGTCCTCCTGCCTGTAATGATGGATCAGGAAATCAAGAAACCGTTTCGGGTCAATCCTGTGCTCACGAATGTACTTGTACAGATTCAGGTCCGTGTCCTTTGCGATGTTTTCCGAAGAGAAGTCACGAATGTAGTCCATGAGGGCCAGGCGCATCAGCTTTTCAGGCGGATTCTCGTCATTTCCGTCCCCTTGGACACGCTGATAGACATAGAACATGTCCTTGGACTTGAACCGGAAAAGGTTCCGGAAGTTTCGGTCAAAGTTCTCCTGGCTGGGGTTCAGGGCCAGGTGCATCTCGAGCCTGGGAAGATCGATGATGCTGTCAGGCATCTCGGGATCAAACTCCCTCACGGCCTCGAGAACATCCTGGAGAAAGGCTTCAAACAGGGTGGACAATTCCGAGGGCTCGAAATCCTGTATACAGGGCCACAAGGCGTGATCGATGAAATCATCGATGTAGCGGATCGCCGCCACGGCAAAGAGTGCAGGCTCGTTAAAAAGCGTGCTCGTCCCCGGTTCCTCCGCCTGGCCGGGCCTCCCGTAGACATGGGTCTCTATCACGCTACAAATGTTGCGATAGGATGCAATCACCCGCTCCATGGTGGGTGGATGGAATGCCTTGAGCTGTTTCGGAAAGGTTCTTTCGATCACGCTGTCGATTCTTCCTGTCATCGCCTGCAGTTCGATGCGGCCACCTTTTTCGGTTCTCGTGGTTTTGGGTCTGTACGTCAGATCCTGTGTGATCATAGTCTCAAGGGAGACGTCCAGGTAGTCTTTCCTGCAGTCTGGCACATGGATATCCCCATCCCTCACGTAACTCATGTACCTGCACCCCCCATAGCAGAGGGGCAGGTAGACACATGCCTCACAGGTTTCATTCTTCCAGATACCGAGGCTGTGGGAAGAGGCATAATCCGCCACACCGGTTTGAAGGTCGCCGATGACAAAGTCCTTGTTTCCAATGAACGTGGGGCACTTGTACAGGCTTCCGTCCACGTTCACCACATAGGAATCCGCGGTCTCCACCATGCAGTGCATGGGCGAGGGCCTCGGTGTGTTGTATCCGGCTTTCAGGATTGCCTCCCTGAGCATCCTCTCGGCCCCCGGTATCCACGGCTCATTGATGGAGACACACCCTTCTTTGCCCTCGGCAGGCCAGCGTTCTCCCCCTGGGCCCCTGACGACAGGATCGAACTTGACGTGTGAGAGGGTTTCCGGCGTAAGCCCGGCGCGTTCCAGGGTTTCAAGAAGACGCGGGAACCTTTCATGGTTCTCTTGGGTGTAGTTCCCCCCGATACTGATCTTTGCCAGATCCCAGGTCTGCTTGAGATTCTTTATGATCGTATCGAAGCTGCCAGCCCCGGATTTGAATGGACGGGACTCGTTGTGGATTTCCGCCGGCCCGTCCAGGGTGATCTTCACACTGCCCAGTCCCAGCGGAACAAGGGTCTCGGCAACGGGCCGGACAAAGAGGGAGCCGTTTGTGGTGAGGGTGAATCCGTAGTCCCTTCCCCTCCTTTCCGTAAAGGATTGCAGCTCCTGGGAAATGGTTTTGATCTGTCCAAAGCTCAGGAGGGGCTCTCCACCGTGAAAGTCCACGAGAAGGGATGTTTTTTCATCCGTGAAACGTTCCTTGATGAATCCTATGAGCTGGTCTTCCGTGGTTGCTGACATGTAGTACGGGCCCTTCCTGTCGCCTTCGTAACAGTAAGGGCAGTCAAAGTTGCAGTCCAGGTTCAGGATGACGATCAGGTGCAAAAGGGGGTTGGAGACGTTCAAACGGTCAGGGAGACTGACAACCTCACGTTTTTCCTCTTCCCTGTCCGGAACGAGGATGCCGTACCTCGACAGCACGGCTTCACTCTCAGAGCCCGGCTCACCCTTTTCCAGGGACCGGAAGGTCTCCTCCTTGATGCGGAGAACCGATGCCCTCTTCGTGGAAAAGAGCAGGAGATGACCGGATCGGTCCTTGCAGGGATAGGTTCGGATGTATCGGGAGAGCTGCATGTGTTTGAAATACTTGTATAACACCTAGTGTTAATCAAGAAATAGGG
>CAZSUQ010000822.1:0-2804 GCA_964609935.1 uncultured Thermodesulfobacteriota bacterium
ATTCCACCTCGGCAAGGAAGCCGATGGCCATGCCTTCGGCATCGAGGAGTTCCGCATCTTCGGAACCGGCCCGGATCAATATCGAAGGATTGTGCCCGCCGTTTGCAAAATCAAGCCGCCGGTTGTGCGGGTTGTAGCTGAAATAGCACATGGTGATGAAGAGCTCGGAGGAGACCAGGTCGGAATATAGAGAACGGTTGATGTCCTCAAGAAGCTTTCCCGGGCTCTTTTCATGCACGGCCTCGCCCTGGAGAAGACCCCGCGTGATGGCCATCATGATACCTGAGCTGATGCTGTGCCCACTCACATCCGCCACGAGAAAGCCCAGGCAGCCATCCCTGTTCGGAAAGAAATCGTAATAGTCACCCCCCACCTCTTTTGCCGGCACGCAACGGCCCGCGAGTTCGATTCCCGGAATCTCCGGAGCACGCCGGGGAAGGAGATTCTTCTGGACCGCTTCCGCGATCTCCATCTCCTTCTGGATTCGCTCGTTTTCCTTTGCCTCCTGGATGAGCGAGCTGTTCAGGATGGAAAGGGTGGCCTGGGAGCCGATGGCGGACAGAAGCTTGAGATCGGCTGCATGGTACGATCGCCGGGCCGGCTTGTCCGCCAGGTTGATCACGCCGATGATCTTTCCTTTGACCTTCATGGGGCTGACCAGCAGGGGGACAGAGAGAAAGGAATCGGTCCGGTAATCCCCTTCACCCGGCATCAGTTCCTTTGGCAGGCTTGCCATGTCTTCCACGAGCAGGGCCTTTCCGGTCTGGAACACATGGCCGCAGATCCCTCCATCCGCATCCAGGGTCAGGTCGGGCTTGTGGTCTTCAGGAAGGCCTACCGAGGCCATCATGCAAAGCTTCTTCTTGTGTGTGTCCCACAGGAAGATGGAGGCCTTGTCCGCTCCGATCACGCTCAAGGCCTTGCGAAGCACGATTTCACAGATCTCACGCGTGTCGAAAACAGAGATGATCTCTTCACTGAATTCGTAGAGAAGGTTCAACTCCTCGTAATTGTTAAGGATCTCGGCAGAGAGGCTGTTCTGGTTGACCTCGGACTCGATCTTCTCTCGTATCCAGTCCGCTGCAAGATGGAGGGTGCAGTGGGCCTTGTCCGGGTCTGTCGGGCCGTTGATGTGGCCCAGGATCTCTCCGGCCCGCTGGTCCTGGTAAAGGATTTCCTGCTTGAAGGGTTGGAGGTCTGCATCAGGGAGCGGACACGCACCGGATGTGGGCGACTGCATGATCTCAGGAGTCGTGTGTCCGGTGATTTCGTTTCCTGCGCCGTTATCCGAAACCGTAAGGAGGGGCTGTGCCTTTTCGTCACAGACCGTAAAGGAGATCCTTCCCATGAAGGCGAGTTGCTGCAACATCTCCCTTGTTTCCTGAGAACGGAGGATGTTTTTCAACGAGAATTCGCTATGGCCTTGCTGCCTCATAGAGCCCCACTCCTTCTTGTCTTTTCCATGCTTCCGGGATTTTGCTCGATCGTCCTCGTGGTGAAGGAGGCGTCTTTCCCCCGGGTTGGCACGTCATGCTTCAATAGGAGCACGTTCCACAGAGAGCCCCTGCGTTGATAGGAAACCTCCCGCATGATCTCCCGGATCAGGAAAACGCCGTATCCCCCTTCCCCGGGTTCATCGAGGTTCGGTAGCGGCGCCCGGGTGGGATCAAACGGGACCCCCTTGTCCATAAGGAGGATCTCGATCTCATCTCCGGATCGCTTTATGGAAAGCCCGAGTTTCTCCCTGCAGGAGGCATCGTAGGCATGCCGTATGATATTCGTGCATCCCTCCACCACGGCAAGTTCCACAAGATAGCTTTGATTCGTATCGTTCCGGTATTCCTCCTGGGTGAGAAGCCAGTCCCTGACATGGCTTGCAAGGGCCTGCAAGCTTTCCATTTCAGCCTTGACCCAGAGGAACTCCCGGTTGCCCCGTTTTATGTGTTTTCCCGTTCCAATCACCTGTAATAAATCCTTTTAAGGGTTCTGTGTTGACCTTTGTTCGATCACGTTATTCGTACTCAAAGGAGAGCTTGAGAAAGAGATCATATTCCCGGGTTCCCCTCTTGATGGAGACCTTGTCCCTTTTAATCTCTGAAACGACGAACTCGTAGAGAGGATCCCCGATCCCCACAACCTGTCCGGAGATCAGGGCCCTTGGGCTCGACGGATGGTAAAGGATGGCCTGTAGACGAAGGTTTGCCATGTCAATGGAAGGTGTGGACAGCCTCTCACGGACAGATTCATCCGGGAGGAAGGGATCCCGTAGTCGGCCTTCTGTCTTCTTCTCGTGTGTCTGGAGGGTCGTGTTCTTTGCGCGAGGGGCTTCATTTGCCTTTGCCACCCCGCCCATGGAGGCGACCAGGAGTGAGACGACAAGGGTAAACAATTGGATTCGATGGGACCGTGTCTTCATCACCTAATCCTCTTTTTCCTCACGGCTTTCCTGTTGAAGGCTCATGACGCGGACTTGAAGCGTTGATTGCAGGAGATGGGGGTGCCCTGCAGGTTTTTGAATCTCCATTCCCATGACTTGTGCAGGGGCAATGGAATGCTCGATTCTCTTCAGATACTTGATCAGACCTTCAAACGAACCTTCCCCGGTGATCTGAAACAAGGTGGCCTGTGACCCTGATTCCTCATCCTCGGCCTTGCCGGTCTCTTCAAGGGCAAGAACCTGCCATCCGAAGGCATAGGGAAGGAGTGATATCTCTCTGAGGAAATCCCCTTTTTCCACATGCGTCAGAAGCCACTGGGCCTTGATCTCTTCCCCTTCCTTTGCCATGTCGCTGACTTTCTGCTGC
>CAZSUQ010000823.1:0-2799 GCA_964609935.1 uncultured Thermodesulfobacteriota bacterium
ACGATTCTTTGGGGGTTTTCGAGAAAAAGGCTGTTATCAGTTGTTCACGGATGCTGCAGCGGCTGGAAATTCCTTTGTTTTTCATATAGATGTGTTGAATTGACCCAAAGATTCACCTGCCCGGTCCAACTGCAGCCTGTGGAGGCCCCCTTTGAACCAAATGAACGAATTGCCCGTATTACCTTACAAACAGGTTCGGTCCGATCCGTAAAACAAACGAGGCGGAGGGATGACCATGGAAGGACAGAACAGCGAATTCGATGAAACAAAAACCAAACAATGCCCCTACTGTTATGAGCGGATCCATGAGGACGCGGTCAAGTGCCGCTACTGCAGGTCCACGTTCGGCTCCCGGCAGGCGGGAAAACGGAAGCGGGGAGAAGAGCCGGAGAAGATCATCCTGGGCGTGTGCGCAGGCCTGGCCGCCAGGTACGTGATCCCGGTGACGGCCGTGAGGTTCGGGTTCGTTCTCCTGTCCCTGTTCCACGGATTCGGGATCCTGCTCTATTTCATCCTCTGGGCCGTGCTTCCGGGAACAGGCGAGGAGGAGGCAAAGGTGGGCACCCTGTTCAAGGCCTTCAAGAGGATCTTCGAGGCTGCAAAGAAGGCCCTCAAAGACGAGATCGAGCGTTCGAAAAAGGCCCGGACAACCACCGGCGAAGGGGCCGGTGTGGGGAAAACCGATGCGGTGGAATCCCATTGAGATCCTATAAGTGATCGTTTACCATGCAGGCCATGAGGCCGGAAGCGGAGACAAGCGATGAGGGTCTGGCCCTGCAGGCGTCGAGGGGTGATGAGGAGGCATTCTCTCTGCTCGTTCGGCGGTACGGCAAACCATTGTACAGCTTCATCCTGCGATACCATCCCGATCGCGACGACTGCGACGACCTCTTTCAGGAGACCTGGATGCGCGTTCTGGCCAATCTCCACAGGTTTGAACCGGAGAGGCGGTTTTCTACCTGGCTCTTTCAGATCGCCCTGAACCAGTGCAGGGACCTTGCCCGGAGGGGAGAGGTGAGGGCCAGGTACCGGGCCGCCCAAAGCGCTGTGGAGCATCAAAAGAGAACACCGGACGTGGAGGAGGCAGCCCAGGCAAGGGAGGTCCTCGAGGCCGTCAGAGAGATGCCGGTGTCGCATAAAGAGGTTCTTCTTCTGCGCTATTACAACGGGTTCTCAGAGGCGGAGGCTGCTGATATCCTGGGGTGCCCAAGGGGAACCGTGAAGAGCAGGCTCCATCAGGCCATCAAAACCATGAGGGCGAGGCTGGCTCCAGAGAAAGAGGCGGAAACCTGAGGAGGCGACCCGTGAAGCTGGACTGCGCGGAATGTGAACAGAGACTGCTGGATGCCCACGACCTGGATGGTGCCCGGCAGGCTCCGTCCGTTGCCGCCCACCTGGACGGCTGTCCCCGGTGTACGGACCTCCTTGCGTCCCTCGAGGATATGAAAGGCCATCTGGACAGCTACCGGGTGCGTGAACCCTCGGAAGAACTCATTCAGGCGGTATTGTTCCGTTCACGCAGGTACAGACACAGGGCCACGGCACCGGCAACCGCGCCCTCGAGTGCAAGCCTGTTCCGTGTGGTCCTGGCGGGCCTGGCGGCCCTCCCCTTTGTGCTGCTGATCAACACCGCGCTGGGCTGGGCCCTGTACGAGCTTGCCATCTACGTACTGCCGAGAACCGCTGCACTCTACTGTTTTGCCCTGTTCGTGGCATGGGCCACGCTCGGCACCTCTCTCAGCTATGCGAGCCTGCCCTTCCTGAGCCTGCTCGCAGGAAAGCAAAAGGCCCTTTCGGGCCCGGAGGGAACGAGATGACAGAACCCGGAACCAAGAACTGTCCATACTGCGCCGAGGCGATCAAGGCCGAGGCGATCAAGTGCAGATACTGCGGAAGCTTCATCGGGGAGGGCCCGCTCACCCAGGCCATGACCAAGTCCTGGTACAGGTCCCGGTCCGACAAGGTGATCGCCGGCGTGTGCATGGGGCTGGCCAGGCAGTTCGGCCTGTCCGTCACCGTTATCCGGCTCGCTTTCCTTCTGTCCTTCTTCCTCGGCGGATGGGGGTTGATCATCTACGTGGGCCTGTGGCTCATCATGCCCCGGGAACCCGAGCCGAGGGCATACATCGACGGAGGCCCCTACCCCATGCCGCCTGAAAACTCCTCCTGATCCAATGACAACGCTGCGGAAACAGAGGCGTGGCTCAAAGAATCATGAGGCATGCTCCTGACGGATGAGGACAGGATGAGCCACACAAAAGATGCGAGGATCCTCTCCGAATACATCCCCGGATCCATCGGCAGGATCACCGAGATCCATGCTTCGTACTACAGCAAACACTGGAACTTCGGCCTGTTCTTCGAGCAGCGCGTGGCCAGGGATCTGTCCGGGTTCCTGGAAAGGTTCGATGCCTCCAGGGACGGTTTCTGGTTGGCGGTTCAGGATGATCGAGTCATGGGCTCCATCGCCATCGACGGATCCAAGGAAGAAGAGGGCGCCCACCTGAGATGGTTCATTGTGGACCCCAAACACCAGGGCAGGGGAATCGGAAAGGCGCTGATCCACGAGGCCCTGGCCTTTTGCAGGAGATGCGGATTCAAGCGTGTTTATCTCTGGACGTTTGAAGGCCTGGACGCGGCCCGCAGCCTCTACGAGCGCAACGGCTTCAGGCTCGGCAGGGAGTTGGAAAACGACCAGTGGGGCGTCACCGTAAGGGAACAGCTATTTGAGATTGTCCCCTTTGAATAACTTGAAAAAACGCCCTTTCGATTCGGCACCTGCTGATGTGCCGAACCTGA
>CAZSUQ010000824.1:0-2799 GCA_964609935.1 uncultured Thermodesulfobacteriota bacterium
GGTTCCGACTCAAGGGTTCCTTTCTCAAAGATCTTGTCTGCAAAGAGGCCGCGTGCAATCAGCATGGCGATCATGGGGAATGTCATGCTGTAGTGCCTCATGCAATGATAGGCCTGCAGGTGGAGAAAGATGATGGGAGCAAAAAAACAGGTCAGCATCACAATGTCGCCGATGCGCCTTTTCCACAGGCTTCTTGCAATCCCGGCAAGAAGGAATCCCGTGTAGAACAAGCCGTTGTAGCGTACGCTGATATCCGGAAAGATGAGAAGGTCGGAAAGCCGGAACCCGCTGACAGGGAGGGCGTCAATGAAACGGGCGGCAGCCATGGCCTGGGCGATGAGGAAATGCTTGATCAGGAGCCGGAAGTAATCTGGAAAAGGGATTTGCGCGTCTTCCCGCCAGAAGATGAAACGTAAGATCACATAGGGCAGTTCAAAAGCGAGAAGGGGAAGAAGCAGCATGCCGTGCAAGGCCAGGAACCTTTGGAGGGATCTGCGCCAGGAGACCTTCTTCTCGAACACGAGCAGATAGGCCTCCAGGAACCAGAGCACGATGATCATGGAAAGCCAGCGGTCGCTTGCGGTTATGGCCAGTCCCCATGCAAACCCGCAGAGGGCGATCCACCCGGTGCCGCCCTTGGGTAGGTGGTCCCTGCTCTTCATGTAGAAGAACAGCGCCACGATGAGAAAGAATGTGGAGTCTGTCTCGGGGAAGAAGTTCCTCGAGTAGTAGACGTGTACACCCATGAACGCGAACAGTGCCACAGCGGCAAGGGACCCGCGGGGACCGAACAGCTTCCTGTAGAGAAGAAAAAGGGCTGGAAGGGAAAGGATACCGAAAAAAGCAGAGACCCCGTTGCCGATGTACGGGCGATAGCCGGCGAAAAACATGGGGATCGATGCCAGGACATCGTGGAGGGGCCGTCCCAGGACCATGGGGTGCCCTTCCGCCTGGTGGAAGATGCGATGAAGTTCCTCAGATGCCTGTTCCGGCGGATTCCGGATCCAGCGGGGGATGGACTCGAGAAGCAGGCGGGACGTGTCCCGGAACCACCATGCCTCCAGCATGTAATCCGCCTGGTCGATGAAGTAGGGTCCGGTTTCCCCAAGCCCCCTGAGCCGGGGAATACTCCCCAGGAGCATCAGGACGGCAAGCACCGCAAGGACCTTCCATATGCTGGGACGGCCATTCAGGCAGGATCGATCCTTTGTACGTTCAACCATTTTGGTCTTTCAGAAACTTCGCTCGGGATCTTCGACTTCGCTTCGCTCGCAATGTCCTGCCCATTGAATACGTCACCGTCTTGTTCACGACGTGTACTTAGAAGGCCTACCCGCTCAAGTTTCGCTCCCTCATGAAATTTCTTCAAGTGCTAAGGGTGCCTTGGGGTTTGATACCCTGAAAAATCTCAAGTATTCTTGGCGCAAACGAATCATGGGATGGCCATTGTTCGTCCCCTTGTGGGCGATACGTCTCCTGCACGCTACCTTGATGAAACACGTACCCCTGACAGGAATCTTTCGATCATGAAACGACACGGATTCATCTTTTGGAGTGCGACAGCGGCGTTTATCATTCTCACACTGTCCGCCTGCATCACCGGAGGCGACGGCACCGAAGGCCTCACAGCCAGTTCCCCCACCGGCGGACCGGAAATCGTCTTTGACCCCCTGGCCGACCCGATCCCCGAGGTGCCCATGCCCATTGACGTCATCACGCAGATCGATCCGAGTTCGCCCACGGGGAGACGGATCAACATCCGAGCGTGGGCCCCCACCGAGCTTGAACGGGATCTCCGGCAAAAGCTCAACTCCCTAGACGGTTTCGGGACCATCGCCCCCATCACCGTGACCTTTACAGAACCCCTGGACCTGACCACCGCCACCAACGACAGCATCCTGCTCATCAATATCGATCCCCGATCCGATGTCTACGGCTCACGAATCCCCCTGGACCTGGGCATGGGGAATTTCCCTCTCACCATCGAAGACGCCCTGATCAAACCGGACGGCTCGGAAGAGTATTTCGCCAACGACCCCATGCGGTTTCACCCTGACATCCTCTTCGGGGCGGACAACCACATGGATCTCAACAAAGACGGCATCCTGCAGGAGAACGAGTACGTGGACTTCTATGAAGTGGAGACCCACACCCTTGTCCTGCGTCCCGTCTTTCCCATGGAGCAGCAGAGCAGGTATGCAGTGGTCCTCACCAAGGAGCTGAAGGGGGAAGATGGAAACCCGGTCTCCTCCCCGTGGGGATATGTCCATCACGCTGCACAGACCCTTGACCTCCTTCCCCTGAAAGAAATCCTTCCCGGTTACGGCTATGACCTCAGCGATACGGCTTTTACCTGGTCCTTCACCACCCAGAGCGTCACCCGGGACCTGGAGGCCATTCGGGACGGCATGGACGGAAAGGGGGCCCTCTCGTACCTTCCCAGAGACTATCCGCAGGTCATCTCCTGGCTGGGCGACACAGGGATCCCCGCCCTGGGCAACGGGAATCCGAACATCATGAAGATCGACAACCTGTCGGATCTCATTACCCTGATCATCTTTTTCTCCGGATTCATGGAAGAGGCTGAAATCCCCTTGGGCCTTATGGTTGATATCCTGAAAATGACGTTGAAAACGGTGGACTACCTGGTCTTCGGTACTTTCGAGTCCCCGATCTTCATCACAGAGGATCGGATCTTCGATCTCGATTACCAGACGGGCAAAGCGACCATCAAAGGGGAGGACGTGGTCTTTCTCATGGCGGTTCCCAAACCCGGCACTGCCGGACGAGAGCCTCCCT
>CAZSUQ010000825.1:0-2794 GCA_964609935.1 uncultured Thermodesulfobacteriota bacterium
TGCTGGTCGTGTAGGCCACCATGACCGATATGAAATCCGCACCGCTCAGGCAGCCCGTGGTGAGACCGCCGGGAAGCGTCTGGTTGGCGCAGGCAACGGTCATGTACTGAGCCGTCCCCGGCAGGCTGGCCCTGATGGCATTGATCTCGGCTATCGAGTAATCGCAAGCACCCGCCGGAGTGGCCACTCCCAGGTCATAGATGCGGCCGGCCATCGTCACGTTCGGAACCTCACCTCCATCAAAGTTGCAGATTCCGAGTACGCTGATACTGATACCCACATCCATGAGGGAACTGAAGGTGCCAACACCGCAATCGCCGGAGTCATCTCCGGGTGTAAGGAGGCTCAGGCAACCGCCGCCCGTTCCCGGCAAGCTCTCGGTGGTTCCGATTTTCAGTGCCGTGTAGTCGAATGTGGATCCGTCCTCCTGGCAGGTCAGGTACGTACCGTTGTCCAGGCCTTGCAGGTGACGCCCGCCGTTGTTCAGATACGAGTAGGTCACGTCGCTGCACTCCGCGCAGCACAAGCCGGGAACGCATCCAGGGCAGTCAGTGTCATCGACGCACGTTCCTCCTGCATTGGTCCCCGTCATGCAGGATTTGTCCATGACCAGGTCCATCTTCACGAAGCTGTAGGTTCCGGTTGACGGGGTTCCTGTGGTGTCGCAGTTGACCCCCGAATTGAAGTTGCAGTTGTTCTTCTCTCCAGAGGTGGTGTCATCGGCCGTTCCCAAGAGTTCGTCAAGGCCGGGTCCCATTCCGATGAGAGCATCATCAGACGCGAGTGTCCACGTCAACGCACCGGCATTGGCCATGGACGCTGCCCCGAAGACAAGGCCCATTACACACATGACTACAAGAAATTCTTTCTTCATGGCTTCCCCCTTCTTATTATTTGTTGAATGGATATCATGTCTTGTTTACATCTGTTTTTTTTCTTTCACCTCCTTTTCTTGTGCCCGGCAAGCATCGGCACAGCTGGAATTTGTGCAAGAATAAAAAAGCCGGTCCGCCCTCCCAAGGCAGCCCGGCTGTCTACGTAACCAAGAAAACCGTGGCTTTACCGCTCCCGACTCATGATGAGCGCGGCTTTGATTTGGGAGACGAAACAATGGAAAACCAGGGTATTTTTCAAATACAACTTCCTCACATTATCCATCTCCTTTTCAACATTTGTCAACAATTTTTTAAAGATAAAAAGCTAGTTTTAAAATAATTGCATACCATTATATTCAAGTTTGTTTTGTCTGGCAAAAAATCTAGGAAAATTGGGTGAATAGCAAATTAAAAATCAATTTTAATAATGATATCAGGCAAGATTGTCCAGGTTTGTTAAAGCAGTTTGTAAAGCATGCGAGGGGCTGTCTACCATGAATCTTGAAAGGCAGGAAGGTTCGGTTCTTTTTGGATCGTTCATGGGGCAGGGGAGGAGGGTGTTTTCGTTAACAGGTTTTCCGCTTCATCTTCTGTCAGCGGCCTTGAAAACAGGCTTGATTCCCTCTCTTGCCTTGTAAGCATAGTCACGAACGTACCACGAGGGATCCTCTTCGATCGCCCTGTCCAGCAGGCGGAGAGCTTCTTCACCGCCGATTCTCCCTAAAGCCCAACAGACCTTTGTCCTCACGATCAACTCCGGATCGGTCATACGCCCTTTCATGAGGGGCAGGAATTTTTCCTTGCCTTCTTCTCCCAAAAGGGAAATAGATAGATGTCGGATCTTCGTGTTTGGATCCAGGGCCATGGATTCCAGTTCACCCTCTGTCAGGTGATCAGAAAAGTGACGAAGACTGATCCACCGTCTTCCGGCACAGCTTGACCGAACGTATTCGTGCACCTTTTCCGGGTTCCGTTTCAGTGAATGAATCCGGTATTGATGAAGCAGGGAAGAGGCCGAGAGCAGAAGCAGGCACACCCACAGCAAAAGGGCGATTGGCCTGTATCGTTGATAGACGTCTTCAACGAAGAACACCACCCAGCAGGCTCCAAGAAAGATTGTGATCACCAGAGAGCCGTGCATGAAAAACCGGATGCCTCTCCTGAGTGCCCTGTTTTTGTCCAGCCGTATGCTTCCCTCCCCCAGAATCCTGTTCCCAAGGTTTACGGGTTCCCTGTCCGAAATGAGATAACCCGGGCAGTCCATGGGCCCCATGCCGGCCACCATCGAGCTGCCCTTTATGCTGCATGGATCCTCATCCCGGATCCAGAGGCTGCCATGGGAGAGGTACCGGGGGATACCCACATCCTTGGACAGGGCAATGACCTTCTGGGCCTGATGTGTCAGGGGCTTCACCACGTGTGCCGCAAGCAGCGTGTGATTGTAGTAAAAATCGCTGACCCTTTTCACCACCGGTAAATCGACGACGGCATCCCGAATATCGATGAGGGATATGCCCCTGATGAGAAAGCAGGGAAGCAGAAGGAGGCTTCCGAGTAGAAGCAGGCGAAAGGGATTCCTCCTTGTTGACCCGCCACGCCTCACGGTCCAGATCCAGGGGCCGTAGAAGAAGAGAGGTGTAGAGATGCTGCAGAGCAGGGAAAGGAGCGGCACTTCTCCGCAGAAGGATAGATAAAGATAAGCAGGGATGAGCGCCACCGTGAAAAGAACGTCCACCGGTTTTCCCCAGGACCCTCTAATCCAGGCAACGATGGATACGGCAGAGGTCAGGAGTGCTGTGGATAAGCCGAGGGCAATGCCGAGCAACAGCGCACTCCCCGCCTGATGAAGAAAACCGTTCAGATAGATATCGTTCGGCAGGATCAAAGGTGTCATGTCGTACTTCAGGAACAAAATCATC
>CAZSUQ010000826.1:0-2788 GCA_964609935.1 uncultured Thermodesulfobacteriota bacterium
ATACAGGGGATTTTCCATCTCCCCTCAGCTGTATCACCCGCATCGGGCTGGCCGGATTCAACTACACTCACAAGGCTTCGGGAATTCCGGTTCACGGTGAGATCCAGGTGAATGGAGATTGCCTGAACGCTGAAAATTCCATGGCTGTGGTTGACTTTACCGCCGGTGTGCCGGCCCGCGAAACCTTTTGGAACTGGGCTTCCGGGGGCGGCAGGTGCACCTCAGGCAAAAGGTTCGGGATCAACCTGGTGGCCGGGATCAACGAGACCGGCTTTACTGAAAATGTATTTTGGCTTGACGGAAAGATCCATAAAGTGGATGTGGTGCACTTTGATTACAACCGCCACGACCTTATGCAGCCCTGGCGCATGATATCCGCTGACCGCAGCATTGACCTGAAGTTCACGCCTGAAGGCCAGCGCTCGGCAAAGGTGAATGCCCTGGTACTGGCCTCAGACTTTTACCAGCCCTTTGGCCTCTTCTCCGGGGTGTTTCGAACCGGCCGGGAAGAGGAAAAGATCGATCAGGGCTACGGGTTTGTTGAAGAACACTTTGCCAAGTGGTGACATCCCGCCTGTCGGCCTGTTCTTATCACCAACAGAGGGTTAAAGTGTACCATAGGCCGCCTTAGTGACCTGCTGTTGTAAGAGGCGACTGATCCATCGTATTTTGCGATCCTTCCGGAGGACATTTTCGTGTTCAGGAGTCGGCCATGAATAAACGATCCTTTCTGTTCGCAAAATGGATATCGGCCCTGGAAAGGGCCGTTTGGATCTCGCTTTTTTTTCTGTGGCCGTTTTCGGGTTCCGCTGCCACGAAAGAAATCGATCTCGAAAAATATGGGCTGAACCCTTCGGACACGAAGACCGTAATAACTTCTTACGTGGAAAATCCGGAAAAGAACGTTCAGCAGGTCATGGCCATCGCCGTGATCGATGCCCCCATCGACATTGTCTGGCCCACCATCATGGACTTTCACAACCTGGGCAAGGGAAGCACCATGCTGAAGGTTAAGAAGGTGACAGAGATGGAGAATCAGATGACACAGGTGACCCTTGTACTGGATCTGCCCTGGCCCTTTCAGGACCAGACCTGCCTGCTTGCCTTCTCGGGTGATGAGAAGAAGCACGAAATGAAGTGGCACAATATCGGCGGCGGTGTACGAAGGAACAAGGGGCGAATCTCCCTTCAGAAAGAAGGGGACAGGACCCTGATGGAATTCTGCGTTGCCTTGGAACTTGGAAACATCCTGCCCCAGTGGCTCGTGAACTGGGTTCTAAAACAAAAGCTTCCCGATGAAATTAATCTGATCCGCAAGGCCGTGAAATACCGGGAGGGAAGAGTCGCGGAAAAAAACCGGTTTCCAGGACCTTCCCGCAGCTTCTCCGCTTTCATCCCGGGCCGGTATGCTGAAGCAAGATACCTGCCCACAACCCGCCTGGCAGCTCTCACAGCTTTTCCATAGGTCCTGAATCTGTCATGTTTGCGACGCTCCGACTCATCCATATCTTGGTAGTTGTCTTCTACGTAGACCGTGTGCATCTCCCGGTTCCTCCTCACGCAATTGTTGGAGTAAAGCGCAGGAGGACTAGCCCGCATACGGCATGAAGCTTTTCTGAACGAGAGGCATAAACGCCGTACCTATATAAAATAATTAGGATATCAGAGGAAAGGGAGGTTACAGGTTTCTCTGTAGCAGAGCCCCGGCAAATTCCTCAATCTCCTTTCTTCCCGAACCCTCTGGGATCCACGGTTCCACCCTCTGCCACGCCTCCCGGATGATCTCCCGGGCACGGGATGATGCGTATTCCGGGGAACCGCATTCCTGGAGGATAGCCACCGCTTCCTGAATGTAGCGGGTGTCCTGGGTGTGCATTCCCAGGATGGTTTTCAAGCGTTCCCGCTGCTGAGGCTCCGCATACCTCAGGGCATGTATGATCATGATGGTGATCTTTGCCTCGGTAATATCCTTGGCCTGCCCACCCTTGGTCCTGGCAAATTTATCACCTTGTATATCCAGGATATCATCACAGATCTGGTAGGCCACACCCAGGTGCGAGGCAAAGCGGCCGATTTCCTGTGCAGCCTTTTCCCCGGCCCCTGCCAGAACACAGGCGATCTCAACACTCATGCGGTACAGGGCCCCGGTTTTCATGGCGGTCATTTGCAGGTATTTATCTTCCGTGACCTGCTCCATATCATGAAGACCCTTGTGCCAGGTAATGTCCATACCCTGGCCATAATGGAGCTTGACCATTTCCCGGAAATAGATACGGAAGATCTGGTTCTGCACTTGCTCGGAAAGGGGACAACCCTCATTTAAAAGGGGAAGCAAGGCAAGAAAATAAAGGGCATTACCCGCATTAACCGCCACATCGGTTCCATAGGTCAGGTGGAGGCAGGGTTCTCCCCTCCTGTGGGTACTGTTATCCTCAATGTCATCAACGATTAAGGTTCCATTGTGACTGAATTCAGGGATGACCATATAGTCATAATATTCGGAAGGATCCTTGCCATAAGCCTTCAGGACAAGGGCAAAGAGCTTGAGGCGCAACCGTTTTCCGCCCCTTGAAAAGATATCCCAAATCGGTTCGGCAACCGCTTTGTTGGGGCCCGCCGTATCAAAGGTATAGTCAGGGCTCCCGCACTGGGAGGCAAGGATGGAGGCATCATAAATCTCCGGAATATATTTCCTGATGACATCTTCAAGTGCTTTGCTATCCTGAAAACGGATCTTATCCGAGGCCTCCGGCAGGTTTTTCCCGGCCATACAAAGAACCCCCTTTCC
>CAZSUQ010000827.1:0-2786 GCA_964609935.1 uncultured Thermodesulfobacteriota bacterium
CCCACCACCAGACGCTTCTTCAGGTCGTACGCGATGAAAACGGCATTACCCGGGAGAACGTAACAGGGTGTGTCTTTGTTCCCCTGATCGGCATGCATGGATGGGAAAGTGATCGGTCGAAACGACTCATCTGAATGGGATGAAATCACACGCAGGAAGAAGGAGAGCGCGCATGGACCGTATGGAATCCATTACGGCAAGAGAGATCTTGGACTCCCGTGGCAACCCTACCGTGGAAGTGGATGTGATCCTTGAATGTGGTGCGCTGGGGCGTGCCGCGGTCCCCTCCGGCGCTTCCACAGGAGGACACGAGGCCGTGGAACTCCGGGATGGAGATATGAAACGCTTTCTAGGCAAGGGCGTGGAAAAGGCCGTGGACAACGTAAACGAGAAGATCGCACCGGCGTTGATCGGGACCCGCTGCACGGACCAGGTATGGATCGATCAGCGGATGATCGCGCTGGACGGGACGGAAAACAAAAGCAACTTCGGGGCCAATGCCATCCTGGGTGTTTCGCTTGCTGCGGCAAGGGCGGCGGCGGCCTACCTGGAGATGCCCCTCTACCGCTACATCGGGGGGACCAACGCCAAGATGCTCCCCGTGCCCATGATGAACGTGTTGAACGGCGGCCAACATGCGGACAACAGCGTGGACTTTCAAGAGTACATGATCCTCCCTGTTCGGGCGGAGAGCTTTCAGGATGCCCTGCGCATGGGCACCGAGGTCTTTCACGCACTCAAGGCCGTGTTGAAGAAGAAGGGAGAATCCACCGCCGTGGGTGATGAGGAAGGGTTTGCCCCGAATCTCAGCAGCAACGAAGAACCCCTCGTGGTCCTGATGGATGCGATCAAGAAAGCCGGGTACAAGGCAGGCAAGGACATCTTCCTCGGCCTCGACCCTGCCTCGAGCGAATTCTTCAACACCAAGAAGAAACGCTACGAGCTGACGGCAGAGGGGAAATCCCTGTCGTCCAAGCAGATGGTGGATTACTACGAGGCGTTGGTGGACAACTATCCCATCCTCTCCATCGAGGACGGGCTCGCAGAGGACGACTGGGACGGATGGAAAAAGATGACCGAACGATTCGGCGACAGGATCCAGCTGGTGGGAGACGACCTGTTCGTGACCAACACGAAGCGGCTTGCTCGGGGTATCCGGGACGGGATCACCAACTCCATCCTCATCAAACTCAACCAGATCGGTACGCTCACCGAGACCCTGGATGCCATTGCCATGGCCCAGCGTGCAAACTTCACCGCGGTCGTTTCCCACAGGAGCGGAGAAACGGAAGACACGACCATTGCGGACGTGGTGGTGGCCTGCAATGCGGGGCAGATCAAGAGCGGCTCTGCTTCACGCACAGACAGGCTCGCCAAGTACAATCAGCTTCTACGTATTGAAGAGGACCTTGGGGCGCAGGCCGAATATGCCGGTTGGAGTGCATTTTACCAGCTTCCTTCCAAGTCTTGACGATGCGGTCCCGGGGTGCCTCTTCGAATGGGAGCCGGAACCATGTGCCGTCATGAGAGAGGATCGCTGTTCTTCGGGTCATTACGGCAGGGGCTCCCGGTCCTCGCATTGTTTCTTGCCGTGTTGACACCCGCTCAAGGAGGGGAGAGAGAGAAGCTCTGCGACCCCGGCGCTTTTCCGGGGAAGCGTGAACGCATGGTGAGCGAACAGATCCGGGCGCGTGGTGTCAAGGATGAACGCGTTCTGGATGCCATGCGAAGGGTGAGCCGGCACTGTTTTGTCCCCGCCCCGCTCCTGCAGGAAGCCTATGAGGACCACCCCCTTCCCATCGGACTGGGGCAGACCATATCCCAGCCTTACATCGTGGCCTTTATGACAGAGGTGCTCGACCTGAAGCCTTCCCATCGCGTCCTGGAGATCGGAACGGGTTCCGGGTACCAGACCGCCGTCCTTGCAGCGCTCGTCCGGGAGGTGTACTCCATTGAAATCCATGAGTCCCTCGCCCAAAAGGCCCGGTCACGGTTGAGCTTTCTGGGAACGAAGAACGTGGAAATCAAGCACGGTGACGGGTATTACGGTTGGAAGAACCACGCGCCCTTTGATGCGGTCATGGTCACGGCGGCGGCCCATGAGATTCCGCCCCCTTTGCTCCGGCAACTGAAATCCGGTGGAAGGATGTGTATCCCGGTGGGCGGGATCTATCAGGTCCAGCAGCTCACGCTTGTGAACAAGGACCCCAAGGGTGTGATGACAACCAAGGGACTGCTCCCTGTGCGCTTCGTCCCGCTGCTCGGACGCCACCCTTAGGCTCAAAACAAGCTACGAAATACGCTCTTGTTTTGGGCCTTGGTGTGAGAAACGCGCCTGGTTGCAGTGCACCGACGCCGGCCCTTCACCCCACAATCCATGCTTTCACGTCATAGGGCTGAACCGTGATTTACGTTTCGCTCTTCCTGCTGTCCGCCTCGGTGCTGGCCCTTGAAATCACCTGGATGCGGCTCCTGGATTTCCAGCAATGGGCCCACGTCACTTCCACGGTGATCAGCCTCGCTCTGCTCGGGTTCGCCGCCAGCGGTACATGGATCGCCTTGCTGCGTTCGCGGATCGAGGGATCCTGGCAAAGCATCTACCCCCTGGCTGCGCTCCTTTACGCGGTGAGCATCCCATGGACCTTCATCCTGGCGCAGTGGATACCGCTGGACCCTTTCCGGCTCTTGTGGGAGCTTCGTCAATGGGCCTTTTTTTTGGCCTCCTGCCTCCAGCTGTTCATCCCCAAATTCCTGGGCGCCTCCTGCATCGGCATGCACTTCTGCGC
>CAZSUQ010000828.1:0-2784 GCA_964609935.1 uncultured Thermodesulfobacteriota bacterium
CTCATGCGCCACACCCGCTGTGACAACGTATATATCGGCATCGAGTCGGTGAACACGGCAGGGCTCGAACAGATCAGGAAGCGTCAGACAGTGGATGAGGCCTTCCAGGGCGTGGGCGCTTTCCGAAAGAACGGTATCTCCGTGCACGGCATGTTCATCCTCGGATTGGACACGGACACCCCCAAGGTGGTCCGGGACACGGTCCGCTTTGCCAAGAAGGCGGGGATCGGCTCCCTGCAGGCCCTGCTGCTGACACCGCTTCCGGGCACAAGGGTCTTTGAGCAGCTGAAGCAGGAAGGGAGGATCCTGTTCCGGGACTGGTCCCTATACGATGCCCATCACGTCGTGTTCCAGCACCCCAGCATGACCCCGGAGCAACTGCAGCAGGCGCAGATGCAGGTTCACGGCAGGTTCTATTCGCGTGCGTGGGTTCTCACGAATCTGTGCAGGTTCCGGATGGGCCTGGCCGGCGTGGCCCTGTACGCCAGGGGGTTGAATCGCAGGTGGAAGGGAAGGAACGCACTCTACCTCAAGGCACTCAAGCTGCTGAACCACTCCAAGGAACTCCAGGTGACCATGGACCTGAGACTGCCCTGCCGTGTTTGAAGCCCATGGGGAGGCAGAGTCTGGGCGGAGCGATCGGCCGATTGGTTCCCCAGACACTCGACAACCAACCGCTAAAGCACATCGCCCGTAAGTCGATGGCTATAGCCCCGGTGAATGGGAAAACAAAAAAGAGAGTGCACGCATGGAAGATTGCAACGAGAAGAAGACAGAATCACGCTCCGGGACCGAAGTGCCGCGAAACGGGAAGAGCGGGAAATCCAAGGCGAAGAGTGGAAAATTTGTAAGAGCCATAGAGGTGGTGCGTGCGAGCACCACCGGCCTCCTTGGCGGGACGCTTCCAAAAGAGCTGCGTTTTCCAGAGTCCATGCAGCTTCGCCACCAGGGACAGGAAGCCACGCCCCGGGAGATCGCCCGGATCTATGGCCAGCAGAAGGACAAGAGGGACATCGTCTTCTTCATACACGGCCTCATGTACGACGAGACCTGCTGGGCCTTCTCCCGTTTCAACATGACCGAGGCCTTTGAGAAGGACTTCAATGTCTTCCCGGTGCACATTCGGTACGACTCGGGCAGGCACATCTCGGAAAACGGTCTCGAGTTTGCGCACCTGCTGGAAGAGATCTTTCAGAATCTTGGAAGCTTTGAAGGGCGCTGGCACATTGTCGCCCACAGCATGGGAGGCCTTGTTTCCCGGTCGGCCCTTTACCAGGCCCACAAGGCAGGGATGGGTTTTTCCGGATGCGTGGACAGGGTGTTCCTCCTTGCAGTGCCGAACCGTGGAGCACCCCTTGAAAAAGGGGTTCAGCTGGCCCGGCTTCTGCTGCGGTTCGTGCCCTACCCTCTTTTGTACACGGCTGTGGGGCTCCGCCTCCTCTTCAGCAACATCCGCGTGAACGACCAGGCCCCTCTTTCTCCGGTGAGTGAAATCACGGACTTCTATGTCCACGCCCTCCCCAGCTCTATCATGAAGCTTGCGGACGGCATCCTTGACATGAGGAGTGAGGGGATCCGCGACCTGCGCCACGGGTATCTGCTTCAGGAGGAATGGGAGAGCGAGGAGGCCTGGGGAGGCATGAAGCCGAAGAGGGTGCCCGTCCATCCCCTGCCTGGGGCACGGTACTACGCGGTTGCCGGCTCCCTTTCCAAGGACCCTTCAACAGAGCCCTCCAACCTGGTGATGGACGGGATGATTTCCTCGGCAAGTGCGGCCAACATCGGCAGTGACGATGAACTCTGCTTCCTGGAGAATGACCGGTACCGCATGCTCGCCGGTGTGAACCACTTTGTCATGCCCTTCAGCCCGGAGGTGTACCAGGCCCTTTCCGAGTGGCTCGCCGAGGATTGATCCGGGGAAGCCGCATCCCTTCATCCCTTGTAAATCATCCAAAGACAGGTGAGAATCTCACCATGCTTGAACAAGAACACGACCGGGAGAAACCCATGACAAAATACGCTTACAACAAGCTTTCAGCATTCGACAATTCCTTCCTGTTGCTCGAGAAGCCCAATGCCTACATGCACGTGGCCTCCACCCTGATCTTCGAGGCCGGCCCCCTGAAAAACGAGTACGGGGGTATCAACGTGGATGCCATCAAGTCCCTGATCGGGAGCAACCTTCATCTGATCCCCCGCTACCGCCAGAAGCTGAAGTACCTCTCGCGCGAGAACCGTCCCGTGTGGGTGGACGACGACCACTTCAACCTGGACTACCACATCCGTCACACGAGTCTCCCCAGGCCCGGAAACGAGGAACAGCTCAAGCATAAATCCGCCCGCATCATGGAACGGCACCTGGACCGGGCCCGCCCCCTCTGGGAACTCTGGGTCCTGGAGGGCCTCGAAGGGGACCGTTTTGCCCTGATCTTCAAGGTGCATCACTGCATGATCGACGGCATCTCGGGCGTGGACCTGATGAAGATCCTCATGAGCGTGAGTCCGCTCAGGGAGGTGCCGGAACCCCACTCCTACCTTCCGCGACGGGCGCCGACTCCCATCGAGTTCTTCGCCGAAAAGCTGCTCAAGCGGGTCAGCCTCTCTTTTGAAGTACTCAGCGACTTCGAGAAGGCCACGAGCCAGGCAAAGGATATGGGGCAGGATGCACTGACGCGCGCCCGGCTGGTGGCGGAAACACTCGGCGCCAACCTCCGCTTTCCCTCCACAACGCCGCTCAACCGCCAGATCGGCCCGCACCGGCGGTTCGACTGGCTCACCATGGAC
>CAZSUQ010000829.1:0-2782 GCA_964609935.1 uncultured Thermodesulfobacteriota bacterium
CCACGCGGTCCTCGTGAACGTCCACGCCGAGATCCTCCACGCGAAACCCGCACCCCGTGAGCATGTTGGCCACGAGATTCTTCCCGATGTCGTGGATATCCCCCTTGACCGTACACAGCACAACCGTGCCCTTCTGTCCGAGGCTTTCAACGGAAAAGTGGGGGTCCAGCACCTTCAGGCCCTCTTTCATGACCTCACCGGCAAGCACGAGGTCTGCCAGGTAATACTCTCCCTTTTCAAAGAGCGCGCCCACCTTGAGCATGCCCTCGCTCATGGCCTGGAGAATGGGCATGGGATCTCCGCCGGCCTCCAGGGCATCGGTGACCTGATCAGCGATCTGCTCCAGCTCGAGATTGGCAATCAGTTCCGTCACTTTTTTAAGATCGGCTGCCATTACGCCCCCTTTCAACAGGATTCAACGCCTCAAGCCTTTGTACAGAACAGATATGGAAAAGGCAAACCGGGCGGAGGGATACGTAGTTCAATGTCTGATGAAAACTGTTCTTCCCTGGCGGCCTGCCCCGGGGCTTTTGAGGGGGATTTGTCAACAGGACATGAATTCCTTAACCTGAAGAAGGAATACATCCGCATCGGTCTTCCATTTCATGATGACAACCCAGGAGAAAAACCATGCTCGTGGTTATGGATCATGGGGCCACGCAGAAGCAGATCGATCAGGTCATCGCTGCCATTGAAAAAAAAGGCTTCACCGCGCGGCCCATTCCCGGCGGGGCCCGGGTCGCCATCGGAATCCTGGACAATCCCGGCGGTGTTGACCCGGCCCCCTTCCTCGGACTTCCCGGGGTCAAGGAAGTCATCCCCGTGACCAAGTCCTACAAGCTGGTCAGCAGAGAATTTCACCCTGAAAGCTCCATCGTCCGGATAGGGAACGTTCCCGTCGGGGAAGGAAGCCTCACCGTGATCGCCGGCCCCTGCGCCATTGAAAGCGAGAAACAGGCCCTGACCATTGCCCGGCACGTGAAGCAGGCGGGCGCTCATCTCTTTCGCGGGGGCGCATTCAAACCCAGGACCTCACCCTATTCCTTTCAGGGACTCGAAGGGGAAGGCTTGAAGATCCTGGAAAAGGTCAGGAAAGAAACCGGCATGCCTGTGGTGACCGAGGCCATGGATCACGAGCTGTACGACCAGGTGGAAGAGTCGGCCGACATGGTTCAGATCGGGGCACGAAACATGCAGAACTTCTCGCTTCTCCGCCGCGCCGGACGGTCGAAGAAGCCGGTCTTTCTCAAGCGCGGGCTTTCGGCCACGGTGGAGGAATGGCTCATGGCAGCCGAGTACATCCTGGCCGGGGGCAACAGCCAGGTCGTTCTCTGCGAACGGGGTGTGAGAACCTTTGCACGGCACAGCCGGAACACGCTGGATCTTTCGGCCGTTCCCGTGGTTCAAAGGGAGAGTCACCTGCCCATCCTGGTGGACCCGAGCCATGCGGCCGGCAGGCGCCACCAGGTGATCCCCCTGAGCCGCGCAGCCATCGCCGTGGGGGCCCATGGCGTGATGGTGGAGGTTCACCACGCGCCCGAGGATGCCATGAGCGACGGTGCGCAATCCCTCCACCCACCCGATTTCGAGATCCTGTGCAGACAGATACGGCAGATCTACGAAGCCTCGAGCGCCCTTTGACCCGGGAACGGAAAAGGATCCTTCCAGATCCTTGCTGTATTCTGCTTCCCCTGAATCAAAAAAAACTCGACTTTCATCCTAAGAACAAAATATGCTATGCCGGAGAAACGCATTCGAAGGCAAGCATGAAGGCTTACGTTGTCGGTTTCATGCAACACGAGGTTAACGTCCACTCACAGTAGAGAAGAGGAGAAAGGAATGAAAAGGCTACTTGTTCTTCTGGTTATCGGCGGACTGGCTTTCACTGCCGCAGGATGCTTCAAGCACACCTACAACGTAGGAAACGGCGCGCCAACCGGGACGAAGGTCTACAACAGCTGGCACGCTCTGTTCAATCATCGGGCACAGATAATTCACAAGCGTGTCGTAGTTGGTCCGCATTAGCCCAAGCACATCGACAGAAGTGGCTTCGGCCATACTCATTGCAACGCCTCCCCCAGCATTGAGTATGGCCAAATCAATATGGCCAAAGGCGTTGATGGTGGTTTCCACGACCTTGAGGCTCTGTTGCGTAACAATAGAGTCCGCTGTACAAACAACGCAACGGCCCCCGAGGGATTCGATTTCCTTTGAAATCTCCTCTAATAGCTTTTCGCGACGTGCGGTTACTGCAACCTTGTTACCTCGCCTGGCCAATTCCAATGCAATGGAGCGGCCGAGCCCCGACGACGCACCTGTAATCAACACATTCTTGCCGGTCAGTACCACTTGTCACTATCCTATTCGTATAGAGCTTTACCCAAATTCGCGCTAAACTCTTTTTGTATAAGGCACAGTTTCCCGACGATCAAATCTTTTGAGTGGCCTGTTCGCTACCTAACAGGCAAGGCCCGGCTCGCGCACGAAAAGCCTTAGCCGGCTACGACGTCTTTTTCCGGCAGCCAGCACGATATATACAGCATTCCCAAAGCGCAAGTCTAAGATCAGCGGCATTTCAAATTTCGAAGTCCGACCTTGATCTCAAGGTCGTTGGATTTCTGCGGTTCAAGATGGATCGGGGGTCAAAGGTCTGATCGGACTATTCAGGTTTACCGACCTGCGTAGTTCTTGCCAGAATGTTGACTAGGGCAGATTACCGTGTATCGAGGAGAGATCTGGTCTCCTTCGCCGGATCAGGGTTGGATGTCGATGGTGGGATACA
>CAZSUQ010000830.1:0-2779 GCA_964609935.1 uncultured Thermodesulfobacteriota bacterium
ATTACGCACGGTGCATCTTGAATGTCCAGGTTTTACGGTGGATCGTCCTTTCCGGGGATTACAATTTTATCGAGCGGGATTCCAATGTTGCGGACGAAAGCTTCCAGGACAACCGATTTGTCGTCCGCGTCAAGTTTTTGAAGGATCTTGCCGAATATTTTCAATAATTCAAAGGAGATCTCCCTGCAGCGATCTGCAAACGGGAACGGAGAACGTTTGGGTACCGGTTTCTTTCTCTGACTACGGGAGTTTCCATGGAAGAACAGCACCTGACATCGACGCAATTTCTCATTGCATCGTACATCCTCAAAAAACACAGAGGGAAAATCCTTCTCTTTTTTCTTGTGACGGTCGCCACCGTTGCCCTGGCCTCGCTCCTGGCCACACCGGCTTACCGCTCCTCGTCCCGGATCCTGGTCAAGCCGGGCCGCGAAGACATCTACATTTCCCCTACCACCGGTTCGGCCGTCATCGATCGCTCCGCCCGTGACGTCCAGAAGCTGAACTCGGAGATTGAAATTCTGAAAAGCCCGCAGCTGGTCATGGATCTGGTGGAGAAGGTGGGACCTGCCCGGTTGTACAACTATCCCGAGCGTACCCTGAAGGTCCTGCTTCAGGACAAGAAGGGGAAGAAGGACCTTCCGCCCTTCGAAGTGATTGTGGACTCGGTGGCGAACAACATCCATGCCACCCCTGTAACGAAGAGCAACGTGATTCATGTCTCGTTTACCTGGCCCGACCCCCGCATCTCGGCAAACGCGCTCAACGAACTCCTGGACCTCTACCTGGTCAAGCATGTGCAGGTTCACACGAACCCGCAAACCTACAACCTTCTGAAGGACCAGGCGAAAACCTGGGAGAAGAGGTTGACCGAATCCGAGGAGGAACTGGCGGCCTTCAAGCAGGCGCACGCCATCACGTCTCTCGTGCAGCAAAAGGCCATCCTGCTGGAGAGGCTTTCGGATCTGCAGTCCGAAAAGGGGAAGACGGAGAGCGCGATCGCGGAAACGGCTCAAACCATTGCCACGCTGAAGAGGCAACTCGCCGGGCTGGACCGCAACGTCCAACTCCACGAAACCATAAACAAGCAGTCCGAAACGCTCGCTGCACTCAAGGCCAAGCTGGTGGAACTGGAGCTTCAGGGTCTCAAGGAAGAGGTCCGTCGTGTGAAGCAGATGATCGTGGAAGAAGAAAAGAAATCCAATGTGACCGTGGTGTCCGGGGAAAGCCCCCTTCGCCAGGGCCTTGAAGGGGATCTGCTCAAGGCGCAGAGCCGGCTGAATGCGACACGCGCCAAGTTGAGAAAGGTGGAGACACAGGCCGTCACCTATGAAGGAGAACTGAAGAATCTGAGCGAAATCGAGCGCAGGTTGAATGAGCTCGAACGGCAGGCGGAAATCAACGAGGCCAACTACAAGCTCTATCACACCAAGTTCGAGGAGGCGAAGATCTCCGAAAGCATGGATCAACAGCAAATCGCCAACATCAGCGTCATCGAGCCGGCCATTCCCCCGCTTTACCCGATCAAACCAAAGAAGAAGCTCTACGTGATGATCGGGGCGTGCGTTTCCCTGCTCATGGGCGTGGGGTTGGCGTTTCTGCTCGAGTTTCTGAACCCTGTCTTTCGAACCCGGGAAGACATCGACCGATTTCTCAGGTTGCCGGTGCTGGCCATCGTCCCCCGGGAAAACCTGGAAGAGATTCCCGTAACGGCAAATGCCTGAATGTCCAAGGTGGAGATTCCCATGTCCGATCATCCGTTGAAAAAACTCCCGGTCGCCCGAAAGGTGGCAGACCCGAATTCTCTCATGACGGAACAGTTTCGAAAGCTGAGAAGCATTCTCTGCAACCCGCACATGTTCAGAGCGGTTCGATCCATTCTGGTGACCAGCTGCCTCCCTGGAGAGGGGAAGACGACGACAGCGCTGAACCTCGCGGCAACCATGGCCAAGGCCCCGGGGGCTTCCGTGCTGCTGGTGGATGCGGACCTGAGAAAAAAGAGCCTGACCCGGCTTCTGGGCCTGCGTGCCCAGAAGGGCCTGTCCGACCTGTTGAACGAGGGGAACGAGCTCGGGGAGGCGTTCATACAAACAGACATCGCCGGCCTGAGGGTCCTCCCGGCCGGGATCACCAACGGAAATCCGGCGGAACTCATCGCATCCGATCGCATGGAAATCCTTCTCAGGCAGCTGGGAGAACAGCAAAGGGAATCCTTTCTCTTCATCGATTCGTCTCCCATTGTTTCCACCTCGGAGCCAAACGTTCTGAGTCACCTGGTGGACGGGGTCATCATGGTGATCATGGCTGACAAAACAAGGAGAGATATGGTCAAGAGGGAAATCAGGAACCTGGATGCGCAGCGGCTCCTCGGCGTCGTTTTGAACTGCGCAGATTTTGAAAGCAACAATTACTACCACAAATATTACAAGTACGGCACGAGCGACGAGAAACGTTGAAACCCAGGCCGGAGCCTTTCTCCACTGCCCGGCCACGAACATCCATCCGGCACGGCCCGGAACGACAGGAAAGGATCATGAGGGGTTCCGACAGAAGCAACAACAAGGCCCGCCTCTTCAGGCCCCTTCCCAAAGATCCGGAAACCGGTATCTATGCCCGCAATTTCTTTCTCTTGCGGTTGAAAGAGGAGCGCGAGCGGAGCAGGCGGTTTGAATTCTCCTTCTGCCTTCTCATCCTGGACGTGGATTCGCTCTCTTCCTTTCTGGACGACAAGGGGGCGGACCCAGGCAAGCGAAGGCTTGAAAAGGGGTTGGTTGAAATC
>CAZSUQ010000831.1:0-2766 GCA_964609935.1 uncultured Thermodesulfobacteriota bacterium
TCCAGGTCCATCCACAGGGAGGTCCCTGTGAATCCCGTATGACCGAAGCTGTTCTTCGAGAAAAGGCTTCCTGAGGTGGAGTCCTTCTCCGAAGGGGTGTCCCATCCCAGGGCCCAGGTACCTTCGGATGAGGTCGACGACCTGTTCAGAAACACCCCCAGGGCGTCTGTCTTGAAGAGGTCGCTTCTTCCATCCAGCCCCTTGAAGACCTCCTCAACGATCCGGTCCACTTCCTCGGCCGAGGAAAAAAGGCCGGCATGCCCTGCAACGCCCCCGAGAAGGTAGCCGTTCTCATCATGGACCTCACCCTTGATGACCCTGTTCCGCCAGGGACAGAACTCGGTTGCCGCCATGTCCGCGTGGGTGTCCTGGGATGCCTCCCCGCTCCCGGCGATTCTCCTGTATCCCGTGTTCCGCAGCCGGAGTGGGCCGGCAATCTCACGTTGGAAGATCCTGTCCAGGGGAAGCCCCACGGATTTCTCCAGGATCCATCCCAGGAGCATGTAACCGAGATCCGAATAACACTCGCACTCCCCCGGAAGGGATTCCAGGGGTTCGGCCAGCACCTTCTCCAGGATCTCCTCTTTGCTGACAGGGCAATTCCCTGCTTCGTAATCCTGATAGTAGGGCCGCCAGGAGGGAAGCCCGGACCGGTTGGATAAAAATTGTTGAACGCTGATCTTCTGTTTCCCGGGATCCTCGAGGTTCCCGAAGGCTTCCTCAAGGCCCTGTTCCAGTCGCACCTTCCCCTGCCCCCACATCCTCATGTACAACAGGCCCGTGGAAAGAGGCTTGGTCAGGGAGGCAAGGTCAAAGAGGGTTTCCCGTGTCATGGGAAACGTTTCCGGTGAGGTTTGTCGAAGGCCGTAGGACTCGAAAAAGATCACCTGGTGCCCGTGCCTGACGAGCACAACCGCCCCTGGAATCTCCTGGGCCACGGCTACCTTCTCGGAGAGAAGAGCGTCCAGTGTCGCAAGGGCCATGGATTTCACCTTCAGGGGGTTACAGCCGACTCGACGATTGAGAAGCGGTTTTCTTTTCCATTCAGTTCGGCAAGTGCGCCAAGCGGCAGGGGGATGTTCGTCTTGCCGTGCCCGATGGGAAGGCCGTAGATGACCGGGATGCCCAGGTCCCGCGTATTCTCATAGAGGACCTCTTCCATGGCTTTCTTGTCCCAGGAGGCGTCCTGTTCAAGGGCTCCTGCCAGCAGGTCACCGAACAGAACACCTGCCGCGTGGGTCAGTTTTTTTGACTGTCTCAGCTGCACCAGCATACGGTCGACCCTGTAAGGCTTCTCCCCCCGGTCCTCCAGAAGCAGGATCCTTCCTTCCGTTTCCACCTCCCAGGGGGTTCCGAGGGTGGAGCACAGAACGGACAGGTTGCCGCCAACCAGACGGCCGGTTGCCTGTCCCTCGTGGATCCACTTCGCCCCTTCCAAAGGGAGGTCGCCCAGCGGCTCGGTCGCTGTCAATATCCGGAGAAGAGCCTGCTCGGTCGCTTCGGAGAGGGAGCCCATCTCAACCACCAGCGGACCGTGGAAGCAGACAAGCCCGCACCGTTCCAGAAGAAACGAGAGGAGGCAGGTGGCATCGCTGTAGCCCAGGAAGATCTTCGGGTTCCTCTTTATGATCTCAGGGTCCAAACGATCCATGATCCTCAGGGCACCGTAGCCCCCCCGAACCACAAAGACCGCCCTGATCTCAGGGTCCTCGAACATGTACTGGATCTCTTCCGACCTCTGTGTGTCTTCTCCTGCAAGGAAGCCTTTTCGCCTTGCGAACAGATCCGAAAGGTAGTGCACACGAAACCCCTGGGCTTCCAGGAACCGGATGCCCGCCCGCAGGGCCTCTTCGCTGAAGGGACTGGAGGGGGCAACGAGCCCGATGCGGTCCCCTGGACAGAGTGCACGCGGCTTTTCAAATGTTTCCGGGTTCACGACGTCACGCCCCCACCGTGAATCTCGCTTATGGGCTCCTCTGCCGTTCGCACTCCCATTCCATGCGGGGCAGGTCCTCTGATCGAACCCTTTCCGCCTCGAGGATCCTCTTTTTCACCTGTGCCCTCTCCCGCTGCAGCCTGTTCTTGTGACGGCTCGTTACGGTCCGGTGGATCATCCTGTTGAGCTCCTCGAGGCGTGCCTGATCCTGAGTAAGTTGCTTTTCCATCCGCTTTGTTGATTTGCTTAGTTCCAACCGGCACTTTCCATAGGCGTCCAGACCGCGGGGACCGCCTGTTTCCACCGGCAAGGGCCCTGCTGCATCCATGGGCCCCGGATCCGGCTGGGGCGGTGGGGGAGAACCGGCCACGGGCGGACGGCTCAAGGGGTCCGGAATGGGGAGGACACGAACCTTGTCCCGCTCAGATGGAGGGACCTTGGTCAGGTCATCCGTGAAGTGGGGTGTCCCCTGGCTGTCCTCCCACTGGTAGGTTTCAGCAGCCAGGGCAAAACCATAGCCGGCCAAAAGGAGCAGGGTTCCGGCGAATACGATCCGAAGCGTTTGCACCATTCTTTTCGATCCTTTCCGTGAACAGCGAAGAGCAAGTCCCTCCCCCGACACTGAACAGGGCACAGTATAACGCAGGAAAAAGGAAAAGGCGAAGATCGCCTGATCCGGCACCGGTCTATTCGACAACGCCGATTCTTTGCTCAGATAAGCGTTGCAACGCTTCCATTCTACTTGACAAATTTCGTTGATCTTTTAGAATTCGCTATATTATCTCTAGACCATTCTCTATGCTTACAGGAGTCAACGTTTCAACTTGTCC
>CAZSUQ010000832.1:0-2766 GCA_964609935.1 uncultured Thermodesulfobacteriota bacterium
TCCCTGGCCACTTTGGCGAAAAGTTGTACAGGTCCCAGCCTGCCCTGAGAGCCCGGAGACTGCAGCATGAGCCCGTCACCGATAGTGAGCGCACGGGGAGCTTGCACCAGCCCGAACGTACTCTTTATGGCCCTCAGGTTGACTATGAATTGCTGTCCCTTGTGCCGGGCTCGAAGTGGAAGGTCGGCCTTTCTGGATTTTCCGTTGTTCATGCCGTTCGCCGCCATAGATCAACTTCAATTATTCTATGGACCACCTCAAGCCAGTGCAAGTTTTTTCTGATAAGTTCACCGATGGCATTTTTCGCTGATCTAGTACTTCGCGTCCGAAAAAAGAGCAAAATGACAGATGCCGTTTTTTCCAGGAAGGGAGCGGCTGAGAGGATTTTGCCAGAATAAATATCCCAGAAAATCAACCCGGCCGGATTTCGTAGCAGTAGCCCTGCGTTTTGCAGGTAAGATGTGTTCGCAAGGCCAGAATTGGTGCGGAATTCCGGCGTTATCCCTGTGCATTGGTGGGGTCGGGCATTTTTTTTTGATTTGGTGTCTTTTTTCCTTGACTCGTAGCGGCAATAGTAGTAACATTGCCGCTACGATAAAGGAGGGTAACCGATGAATGCATCTCAAGCACGAAAGAGAATTCGCGAGATCAGTATCGAGCGGCAAACCCATGAGGATGCGCTGGTTCGGACGCGAGGGGCATTAGTGGCAGGTTCTCTGGTTTCGCGGTTCACAAAGTGCAAACGGCCGGGTTGTAAGTGCGGAAAGGGAGAACCGCATGGGCCATTTCTGTACCTGAGCCGGAACGAGGGGGGCCGGACCCGGTGGATTTACATCGGGAAGGCGGGGGAGGGCCGACTGGCGAAGGCGGCTCGTCGGTATAAGCAGTTTGCAGGACACGTACGTGCGTTGAAACGGTTGGCCCGGGAAGCGGAGAAGTGCTACGCGGCGTTGGAAGCAGCGCTGAAGAAGAAACCGGATGACCTCAAGACGAGGAGGGTCTGACATGGCTGGGCACTTTATTTGGCGATATGACCGAGAGTTGACTCGGGACCTGTTTTTGGATGGCGAGCCCGCAGTTTCCCGTGGGAGCGAGTACATGGGCAACGATTTTCTTGTCGAAGCGTTGATGGAATTCGGCTACTGGGATTTGATGGGTTCACAGGAGCCGGAACTGGGCAGGGAGGACATTGCGACGGACCCGGACAAGCTCAATGCGGTATGGGTGCTCAAAGAACTGGCCGGGTTGGGCCATGTGAGTGAGTCGGAGAAATTGTTGAAGGATGGTCGGCTCATGGCGCTTTGTGGTTTCAACGTGGAGGTGATTCGGGGCAAGGCGTTTGCGGGCCGTCCTGTGGTGAGTCGGCGGACGCTGTATCGGCATGCGGAGCGTATGCCGCGGTCGGAGAGTGAAAAGATGTTGCTCGGCGCGGCCAAACTGGCTCGGGAGCACAAGTGGGTGCGAGGGCGTGTCTATGCGGCTGACTGTTTCGAGATCCCGGTATCGGGCAAGAAGATGGAGGGTATCTACGAGAACACGGACAAGAAGACCAGGCGGGGCTATAAGCTGCTGACCATCACCTGCATTACTCCCCGGCGGGAGCAGGTGGTGGCTGCCGCGTTGGGGGGCATTTGCGTGGATGAACGGGTGCTCCTGAAGAGCGCTTTCAGGTCGCTTCAAAAGGTCTGTGAACCGCGGCAGATGATCGACCTTTTGCTTCTGGACCGGGGATTCTGGAAGGCGCAATTGATGTGGGAACTCAAACATGTGTGGGGGATTGACTTCCTCACCATGGCCAAGGAAGACCTGACGCTCAATGATGAAGTGGAGCGTCTCACAAGCGCTGAGGGGAAAGTGGAATGGGCAACCGTGTATCGCAAGAGCGGACACACGGGAGAGAACCGTCGGTATCGCGCACATGCTGTGGAGGGGGTATTGCTGGAGGGGTACTCCGCAGACGGGGCCCAATCCGGCAACGTCAATTGTGTACTTGCATATGCCTCTCAACCCGGGGACAAGGAGCGCAAACGCCTCGTCTATATCACGTCGGAGCCGACCAGCCGACGGGAAGCATGGGCCATCAAGCGGTACGGCGAACGGTGGGTCATAGAAAATGAGACCATGAAATGGCTCAGTGAACATGACGCGCGCAAGATGAACGGCTGGTCCCTCAATGCGGTTCAGTATCGTCTCTTCCTGCTACTTGCCTTACGCAACGCCATGACCATCGTCCACTGGAAGTACCCGAAGGAATCGGCCCGTATGCGCAAGCTGCTTGCACACCGCAAACGCCGGTCCTACATCCAGGGCCATGGCATCATAATCTATATGCAAGATGCCGGTGTCTTTGGCACATACCCGTCAGAGGAAGGCATGGACATGGCTGAAGACCGCGGCGCTCGCCGCGTCTATCGCCAATTCTCACAGGAGGGAAAAACAAGAAAACCGAAACAACCCGAACTGCCAGGAATAGGTCCGCCACGCAAGTTCTTCGCGACGGTTGAGACCGTGGCCAACAAATGTCCGGACCCGAGACGACACCGCCGACCCTGAACTGAGGCAGCGCCCAGCGCAGAACCACCGAGCGCGGTCCGCCCGAGTCCGAACCATCCCCTCACCGTTTTGCAGCGATTCCTGCAGTGGGCGCAGAAGACTGCGCGTCGGGACCTGTCAATTTGCTGCTTTGATGTAAAGATTGACAGACTACCGTCCCGCACCTATAATGCGACGGCGAAGGGAGGCTCCCATGCGACTGTCCAAAGCGTT
>CAZSUQ010000833.1:0-2765 GCA_964609935.1 uncultured Thermodesulfobacteriota bacterium
CGGAATTTCCACCCCCTTGTTGTAAAGGTTCAGGTTCCTCGGGTTCAGCCGCGTCGGGTCGAACCCGGCGCTCGCCAGCATATCGTAATCCAGTTCATAGATGCCGTCCTCATCCACATAGATCTTGAGCTCTGGTCCCTCGCCCGACTGGGAAGAGGTGGGGGAGGTATGAGAAGGAACAGGAGGCTTCCCCTTCTGGCCGGACGCACACGTTTCCAGCCTCTCTCCGTTGAGCAGAAGGCTTCTGCACAGTTCCTCATCGGCTTCCACAGGCCGGGCAGGCTGCGCTGACTGCGCGTCTCCAAGTCCTGAGCAGGAAGATGACTCGTCGAACTGAACCCTCACCGTAATCTTGCGGTGGAGCATAACCTCGGATCGGGCGGGATTGTATTGTACAGGGTTGATCCGCAGGTGGAGCACACGCTGATTCCTCAGATATCCGTCTCCGGCTTCCTGCACCACCTGTGCCGGAAAGAACGCATCCCGAGCATATGCCTCCTCATTGAGAACGAACCGCTCCAGGGTCTTTTGAATGTGGCCCTCCGGATCCTCCTGGGTCCGTAATTCAGGAGCCGGCAGGATCCTGGTTCCCCCCAATGACTCCACCTCGGTATGCACCACCTCCACGGAGTACCCCGCCTCTGAGGGTAATCCCAGCAGCTGACCGGAGATTGGCAACTGGGGCATCCCGGGGGTGCGCGTCTTGCCGCAGCCGGGGAGCGTAATCTTCTGGAAGGTGCCCTGCGGCATCCACTTCACCTCGAGGACAGGCTCCGGGATGGACAGGCTGAAGGTGACACCTGAGCCGTCGGCCTGGAGGATCACCACCTCGGGGCTGGCTCGGACTTTTCCTGTGCCTGCCAGAATGAAAATCAGGAGAAAGGTCAGGGAAGGAAAGTGGACTCTCTTTATCATGACGCGGGTCTGCTCGTCCGGACCAGGAAGGCGCCCCCTTCCCTGGTCCGGACAGTGATGGGAAATCTTCTAGTTCTTCAAACGTCGCAGGAAAAGAGAACCCAGGACGGGGAACATCATGATCAGCATGAAACCAAAGGCGGTAAATGGATCTGTCGTCCTGGAGGGCATTGCGCCGCAGAAACCCTGGAGGGTGGCGGAAACAGGACCGTGCAGGTCACCGGCCCCAAGGATGTCCACGTCCTCGAGCTTGTACCAGTAGGTGGTTCCGGTCTGTACATCATTGTCTTCATAGCTGTACTCCGCTCCCCAACTGGGCCCGCCCTCGGCCGGGATCAGCGCTTGGTTGATCTGGATGTACTCTCCATTCTCGTCTTCACTCCTCAGGATGTTGAACCCGGCATTGTCGATCTCGGTGGCGGTCGCCCAGGTTATCTCGATCCCGCCTGCGATGGGGTCAGCATGAAGATAGAGCAATTCCACGGGTATCAGGTCCTGGCAGGTGCAGTTAACGCAATAAAATTCCGGATCACAGGCCAGGCCAGGCTCGCCACACTCTTCTCCGGGATCAATCGTGCCGTCTCCGCACTCGGGCCCCACTTCCGTGTCATAGTCGTAAACCACGGTGACATCGGCCTGGGCACCCGTGTCGATCACAACGTCCACGTTGCCACCGCCCCCTGACACGGAGAATCCTGCAAGGGCTTCCATCGCGACCGTGAGATTCCCCACGCCGATGAAGGGCGCCATGACGATCGGATTCAAGACGCTGGAATCCACACCGTTGAGGCCGGTTACGTCAGCTTCATCCGGACCGCCATCCCCCGGGGTGTCGCTCCCGGGAGGTGGGGAAGAATCATCCGCCGCGAGAAGCAGAGTCCCTGTAGAATCTTCAGGCCGGTTCACTAACTGCAGCCCAAGACCCGTGAACGCAGCTGTAAGGTCCACGAACACGGTACCTGTTGTGATGATCGCCTCGTCGGCATCGTTGTCAACGAGCATGTCGCTTTCCATCCTGCTGCTGAAGATGATTTGAACGGAATTCAGGGTGCCCAGAGCCGGATTGAACTGCGGGATGTCATTGAATTCGACCAGCCAATCGGTGTCAACCAAGGGCTGCGACCTCGTGTGCTCGATGATGACGGCGTGCGCGGTAAGGCTCCATGTCAGAACCAGAGCAATAGTAAGAAATGCCTTTGAAATGGCGCCTTGATTCATGTTCATCTCCTTTTTCGTGAAAGGTCTATAGAGATGTGCAACCCTGTAGAAGTTAGAAGTAGTGTTTATTCCATAACAAGCCTCTAATATTTACATTTGTATTCTATTTTACAAAAACCCGTGAGTCAAGCAAAAACAGGTTACATTTTTGAAACCGAAGAGATGCCATACCTGATCTAGGCGGCATGCCGAATCAAGTCTACTTCTTTGACTCGCATTTGCTGCCTACATATACTGATTATACTGATCTCAAATAAGAGTGGGTTGGCGCCTTCTTCGCAGACAATCGTAAGGGTGTTCCTTCTCGGTGTTCCCCAAGTTGAAAGGGAGTTTCCGTATGACCGTTCGTGTTCATGTCCAAAAATCGTCGGGCCTCGTCCTGTTGGTGCTGCTCAGCACACTGCAGAAGACCGGCTGTCCCCCTGCGAACAACTGCCTTCAGTGTGGGACTTTCGGGAAGATCGGCGAACTCCTCCCTATCGACGGGGTCCTGGAGTGCTCCGGCCTGGTTGCAAGCCAAAACAACCCGGGCATCCTCTGGACCCACAATGACTCAGGCGACTCGGCCAGGATCTTTGCCGTTGAGGAAGATGGGACCCTGCGCGGCATCTATCACCTCCAGGGAGCCAGTG
>CAZSUQ010000834.1:0-2763 GCA_964609935.1 uncultured Thermodesulfobacteriota bacterium
CGATATTTCAGGCCGCTTTCAACACTGAATCCCAGGCCATTCATCCGGGATTTGGGTTCTTGGCCGAAGATCAAATGATAGGAAAAATGATCCAGGGGAGCAACCACTAAATGATAGGAAAAGTGTGGATTTCCGTGTGGATCCGCCGGGAACAGTCCTATTCAGGAACAAAAGTCAGAGGTAAATACGGCAAAAAGAGGCTTGGAAGATGTGATTTTGCCAGTTAATGGGCAAAAGCGCATTCGGGCACCTGGAAGATGATAGACCTATGACTACGATAGGATTGAGGAAGGTTCAATTCAGGGTGGAAGGATCGAAACCCGGCGGCGACCTTCCGATCTTTGCAAGATGGACAAGGATTCTCTTGATCTCATCAGGATCCTGAATCACGGCGATGACTTTCATTTCAGCGCCGCATTTTGGACAGATAAGCGGATCGACGCCGTAGACTTTTGCGATCAACCGTGCCCATGCGCTCCTGCGCTCGGCTGAACAGACAGAATAGTCAGGATTGTATTCCTGTTGCGGTTCAGGTGAATCAGGAGGATCGAGGTGCTTCTGCTTCCATCCCTCCGGAGCCAGCCGTACAACATAGGGCTTCTCGGTCCATTTTCCCCGAATGCGTGAGGAGTACAATCCGTAGCGTCGGATATATTGTGCGCCCTTGGGAGGCAGGTGCTGTGTGAGAAGAGCGATAAAATCGGAGGCATCGAAGAACTTCAGGTTTTCTTTAAAGTATTTGTTGTACGAGGTGTGGAAGAGAACCTTTCCGCCGAAGCTCTCGAAGCTCACCTTCTTGAGTGAGATTGGCGGGCGCACCAGGTACTGCGCAAGACTCTCCCGCTCCTTCGAGCTTCCGCCCGGCAGCAGGATGGAGGCGTCCACACTGAATCCCGAGTGTCTCCACCTCAGAAGGTTATCAGCCATATCCTGGTTGATGAGATCTCTCTGAAGAAAAAGCCTGATAATGCCTCTGCGGAAGCACTCGGTCATCTCCTGTGGGTTGCCGAATGGGATGTGGATGAACTGGCCGCCTTCATCGAAGCCACCCTCCAGCACGATGGCGTGCCAATGGGAATTCCATCGCATGAACTCGCCAAAGGATTGGAAGCAGAGCACGGCGGCACTCTCCACCGCCTCTCCTGCGGCTTCGTTGAAATACCGCCGGAGGATATCGAAGATGAGCCTGCTGACCTCGGAGAAAAGCTTTCTGTCATGGCGGAAGAACACTCTCAGGCATTTGGGCAGACTGAGCGTCACGAATCTGTGAGGAAGACGCAGCAGAAGATCATTCTCAGCGTACTCGGCGAAGAGCAGGATTCGTTTCTGAGAACAGGAAGGGCAGAGATGGAAGCCTTTGCAGCTGAAAGGCCGGAAGAACTCGGTTCTGCATTCGGGGTTGGTGCACTGTATGCGGGCGACTCCCTGTGCATAATCACCGCATGAGATGAAGTTCTCAACTACCTCCGTGATGCGCTCCAGGCGGAACCGTCCGAAGGTAGGGGCATAGTCTTGCTCATAGGTGTCGGCGAACTCTTGGAAGTGCTCCTTGAAAATTGCCTGAAGCACGTTCGTTCCGCGTTGGCGGTACGTTTGGGGCTGATCCGGATCGAGGGCAAGATATAGTTGTGCCTGCACATGGAGATATAACGGGTAGATGCTGCCTGGTGCCTTCACCTTAGACAATGAGTATGACCGCATAAGTCTGTTGGAAATTCTGTAAGTGAGAGATATTTCGATTTCTATATGCCGTTCTCGCCGGAGTCACCGGGACCTTCTCCCCCCCTGGTGGCCTTCCTCTTCGGGATCACCGAATTTATGATGGCACTCCTGGATAGACCGGAGGCGGTCCGTAAAGCCTTGGAGAGGCGCCATGAGGTTGCTCTGCAACAGGCTCGGGAGATCTGTGCTGCCGGAGCGCGCTTTATCTGGATTGGAGAGGGGTTGGGCTCGGGAAGCCTCATCTCCCCGGAGCAGTACAGGGAGTTCGCACTGCCCTATGAGCAGAGCCTGGCCGAGGAGATACGGAAGGCGGGTGGTCTTTCCCTGCTTCATAAATGATAGGAAAAGTGTGGATTGCAGATCATAGGAGCGACCTGTAAGCGGGGCGGTAATATCATCATCCCCAGCTTTGCCCTGGAACGAACCCAGGAGGTCCTCTATCATCTGAACGGACTGCTCATGGAGGACCGGATTCCCCACCTCCTTGTTTTTGTGGACAGCCCCATGGCCACCCGGGTAACGGATGTGTTCGAGCATCATCCGGAGCTCTTTAAAAGCTCTGTGTAAGATCCGTCGTCTCCCTATCAGAGCACAGAGGTTTCATGGGTGTGTTCTTAATCGCCTCCTAAATGCACGCAGGGCTCATCGTGCCGACTTCTTGTCGATGACCTTCTGGGCCGCAGCAACGATGTCCGACACCCCCATCTGATAGTAATCCAGCAATTCTTCCGGCTGTCCCGACCTAGGGTAGGTGTCTCTAAGGCCTATACGCACGAGGGGAACCGGCATCTCCTCGGCACTCGTCTCGGCGATGGCGCTGCCCAGACCTCCGATAATGTTGTGATCCTCCACGGTGACAGCGGCACCGGTCTTGGACAACACGGACGTTATCGTCTCCACATCCAGCGGCTTGAGGGTATGCACCTCCACAACAGTCGCTTTGAAGCCTTTCTTGCTCAGCTCCGCGGCAGCCTCAAACACACGAGGCAGGATCGATCCGTTGCCAAAGAGAGCCACATCGCTTCCCCCGCTCTGAACCAC
>CAZSUQ010000835.1:0-2761 GCA_964609935.1 uncultured Thermodesulfobacteriota bacterium
GTCCTCCAGCGCCACGAGCCGGTCAAGGACACCCTTCCAGGTCGCCAGGGACTTGCTTTCTTCCCCCGGCCGGGCGAGATACGTCTCGAGCAGGGAATACCCTGCGCCCTGAAGACATTCCCGAAGCGTGTCCCCGTAAACCTTCCACACCGCCTCGTCACTCAGGACGAAAGCCTCTCCTTCCATTCCCTGCTGCATGAGCAGGTCGCCCACCCGGAGAAGACATCCGGAGGAAATCACGATGGGATAGCTGCGCCCGTGGGGCAGAGATACGTCAATCCTGTCCTCAGAGGGCTCCATCTTTCTATCGTCCCTGTCTTTTTCCCTTGTTCAACTCACTGGCAAACCGCCAATAAGCGCCGATTTTACGGTGCTCCGTCTCTCCCCATAAAGCGGTGCGGCCGCTTCCCGCCGTCCTTCGAGAGGGTTTGATTGTATCTTCCCCTCAGGACATCCACAAAGAAACCGGAGCACCGGGTATCCCATCAACCGTGTTCATTCCTGAACGCATGAAGCCTTCACCCGGAGAAGTTGCGTCCGTTGACAACTATCTGTTTTCCAGCATAATCTTCAAGGCAGCACACCATGGACCCAGCCTTGCCCTGGGACAGAAAGCATCGCAAAATCCTGTCAGGGATTGGCAGCCGGAACGGGCGTACAACCCTGCGTACGGAGGGATCCCGGGGTCGCGGACAGAAGATGCAGCTGATCGTGATATCCGACACACACCTGGAATCCCCCAAGAGGCTTCCCCGCGCTCTCCTCAAGGCCATGGAGGGCGCGGATCAGGTGATCCACTGTGGAGACTTCAGGCGCGATGCGGTTTTCAGGTTCCTGGAAACCCGATTCCCGCTGGAGGCCGTCCAGGGGAACCGGGACGACCCGGGGATCTGCTCCGTGCTCCCGGAAAAGAAGACCATCGGCTACGGGTCCATCACCCTTGGCCTTGTTCATGGGTGGGGGAGCCCCTACAAGTTGGCACACAGGGTATTGAATCTTTTCCAGCAGGTGGATCTCATCCTTTTCGGCCACTCCCATGTTCCCTTTCACGGGAAGATCAACAACACGGTCTTGTTCAACCCGGGCACGGCCACCGGCTTTGCCTTGAAGTTGCGACGAACCTACGGTAGGATCGAGCTGTCCAACGGAAGAATTCGTTGCGAGATCCTCCCCGTAGACCGATCTTGAACAAGGTTCAAGGGATGCAAACCCGTCGGAAACCCCCGATACAAGAGTCCGAGGATACCCGGAGCTGCATTCTCAGGGCAGCGGAGCAGATCTTTGCGGAGAAAGGCTACACAGGTGCCCGCGTCGCTGAGATTGCGGAAAAAACCGGGATGGACAAAAGGTTGATCTTCTACTATTTCGGGACGAAGCAGGGTCTGTATGCGTGCATCCTGGAGGATTTCTTCAAACGTGCCGGACCGCTTTTCGATGAGTTTCTGAGCAAGCGCAAGGAAAGCACGCGGACCATCGACGTGGATCGGTTCATGGAGAACATGACCGATTTTATCCAGCTGAACCGCAACCCGGTCAGGATCCTGTTTCGTGAGTTCCTCGACGGCGGCATCCTCCTGGAAGAATGGATGCAGGAGAGGATCCTGCCCATCTTTCAGCTCTGGCGCGAGTATTACCCGCAGCTGTTCCCCGGGTCGGGAAAGGGTCACAGGGAAGCGGATCACATGCTCCTGTCCCTGAGCGGCATGAGCCTCTTCTATTTTCTTGTTCAACCCCTGATGGAACGGGTATGGAAGGAAGATCCTCTGCACGAAAACCGTCTGGCGGAAAGGAAGGAATTTCTCCGTCTGTGGACCCAGGGCATGGTCAAGTCAAAAACATGACTGGTGGTGAAGAAGAATGCTCTTTTTTTTTGGCCCCGCATTCACCAAACGGTGAAGCACTCCCCGGAACAAAAGAGAGGACACCATGAAAGCACTCATTACAGCCTCTTTTCACGAGGAGGGACTCGCAAAGCTTCGGCCTCACATGGAGATCCTTTACGAGAATTATCGGGACACCGGGAAGATCTTCTTTCAGGAAGAAGACCTGATCGAAAAGATCAAGGAGACCGGGACGGATGTCCTGATCGTTGAGGCAGACCTCGTGCACGAGGAGGTCTTCGAGGCCTGCCCGCTGAAGATCATCGGATGCTGCAGGGGAGACCCCCTGAACATCTCGCGCGAGGATGCCAGCAGGCACGGGATCCCCATCCTCTACACCCCCGGCCGGAATGCGGACGCTGTGGCCGATCTCACCGTGGGATTCATGCTGGACCTTGCCCGAAACACGGTGTGCGTGAATCTTCGGCTCCGGGACGGCAAGCTGAACATCGAGAGCCCCAAGGACATCATGAAGGTTTTCAACGAGTACGGCGGATTCGAACTGGGGAGTGCCGTGGTGGGGCTGGTGGGGCTCGGATTCGTGGGGGGCAAGGTTGCAGAGCGGTTGAAACCTTTTGGTGCAAAGATCCTTGTGCATGACCCCTATGCATCGGAAGAGGCCCTGAAAACCAGCGGTGCAGAACGCGTCTCGCTCGAGTTTCTTCTGAAGAATGCGGACATCGTGAGCCTGCACTGTCCGGAAACCGATGAAACGCAGGGCATGATCGGGAAAAACGAACTCTCCCTGATGAAGCCCACGGCCTGTCTCGTCAACACGGCCCGCTCTTTCCTCACCGACGAGGACGCACTGCTCACGTGCCTCCAGGAGGGCCGCATCAAGGGGGCGGCACTGGACGTGTTCAACACAGAGCCGCTCCAGC
>CAZSUQ010000836.1:0-2755 GCA_964609935.1 uncultured Thermodesulfobacteriota bacterium
GTCAGCAGGTACCCACGGGGGATATTTTACCCACACGATATCCTGAAGACCCTATTACTTATCTAGGGGCATGTTGTCAATCGACGTCCGATTATTGAAGTCATGAGGATTGAATTCTTGGTAAATCTTTTTGAACAGATTGTACAGTCCTGTGAGTTTGATCTCAACCTTTGTTGCTCCCTCCCAGCAAAACATACCTGTTCGGTATGTTTTTAATATTTCATAAATTTTCTCGTCCTTCAGAAGGTGCTTTCAGGCTAAGGATCTTCGCCAGCGACCTGAGAATCCAAGGGTTTTCAGATTTGGAATCGAGACCTTGTCCAATTCGGTTGTGAGCCCAGGCTAAAATTTCTTGCCATTATTTTCTATGGAAAAGCCGATTCCTCTTCTTCATATACCACCATAAATTACGACCTCGAAGCCCCTCTCCCAGAGTCAATGTGTTCGCCAGGGAGTGATACTTCGCCCATCCTCAATGTACGGAAGCGAAATGTTGCCCTGAAGCCCTTAAAACCGAAGCGGAAATCGGTCAGGTGTTCGAGATTGCAGGCCATTCATATATCTGATTCACATAGGGAGTATCAAACATGGTTTGTTCTCTGAGGTGAGGGGACACTCGCCAGCACCAGACGCTTCCATCCATTGTGAACAGAAAGTTGCCCCTTACAACATTTTTTCCTGTACGGCATCGACACGATCATGCGTACGAAGATAAAATTCGCGTTCCACGAGATCGCATGCCTTGATACCGCCTGCTACAGTCCGGCTCGTCTGCGTTCACCCGCCGAGCCTGGTGTTCCGGGTCCGATGCAGAGGCCTGAACCTCGCCTTTCGGTCATCCGGCCTTCTTCCTCCGTCGTAGCGCTCTGCCCAGCACGACGGCACCGAGGGAGACGCACAGCATGACGAAGAGGTTGCTGCCCTTAGACCCGGCGATCGATCTGTGGCTGCCTCCCAGGACCGATGCCTCTGCCTTCGCGGGCCCCCAGCCAGGATCACAGTACTCGATAAGCGGGCTGCCGGACCCGATAGCATCGATGTCCGCGCCCCAGTGGATCGGCGAGGGAATCGTTTCTCCTCGGTCCCGTATCTGGATCCTGTTCGTGTACGGAACATAGGGATCCTCGGGAAGATCGAATCGCTCCGGCCCCCCCGTGGAGGAGCCTGCTAAGATCCAGTCGTCCGGAACATCCGGGTTTTCCACGTAAACATCGTAGGAATCCGTAGCCCATTCGCTGGCTGTGGCGGTCGCTCCCTCGTATACGGTGATATCGTTCTTGTCTCCAAGGGTCGGGACGATCCAGCCACCAGGAACGTCCAGGTTCTCGCACTCCAGGACGCCCAGGTTCCCCAACTGGACCCTGCAGTCATTCATGGGACAGTCCGTCTCCACGCAGTCCGGTATGCCGGTGGCTTCCATCGGGTCGGCGTTGCCCTCATTACCCGGACCGCTCTCCAGCGTGCATGTAGTTGCCCATTCTTGTGCGTGCGCCCCGGGCTGGACAATCACTGTCGCGCAGGCGAGGAAGCAGAGGAACACGATCGGAAGAAAAAGACCTTCTGTTGTTTTCATGGCACATCCCTCCTCTTTGGTTTGACTTTCCCGTGCTTCGTTTTTCATTTCGAGAGCTGAACGATCAGCACTCGTCCAGAAAAAGGAAAGGCCGAACTGTCCAACGGATGCAAAGATGCTCTTGCATCGGCAGCCCGGCCGTCTCTTTGCAAGGTGGACTCAACTCACAGGGTGATTGAGACCCGCGGCTTTCCGCCGATGCTCACGCGAGGTTTGGCCTGATCAATGCCCTACTTGTTTTGTAGCATAGGTGAATTGTTTCTCTGTGCTAACGTTATCTTAGGAAGCTCCTGATGATTCTGTCAAGCGAAATCTTTTACTGGAGAGCCGCCATTGTACTGTTCCACCTGTGCTTCATGGCTTCTATTGGCCTGTCAAGGATTACTCGGTAGGAGATTCATGTGGGATGGCGATATTTGAAATGACGGACGCACCCGATACGTGGAGATGTTTTCTCCCTCCTGCGCCCGGATGACGCTGGTCTGGTTACTTCATATTTCATACAGCATCGCGGTTCCGAAGCCCCTCTTCCCGGCTCAAGATGGTCGCCAGAAACCGATAAGTCCCTGATCCTTTATGTTAGGAAACGAAATGTTACCCTGAAGCGTCTGGAAACAAAGCGGAAATCGGTCAACCGCTGGGGACTGCACACTGATTATGTTTGAAAAGGACATCGATATCATCAATCGGCGTTTGCTTTCCAAGGAAGGCACGCCAACTCATCCGACGGAAAGAACCGGATCAAGAATACAATGACGAGCAAACGTTGTGGTAATGAAAAGGTGTCCTGCGGCAAAGAAACCATATACGTGGAAGGTAATTTTTTGAAATGCATACTGTTTTTTCAACCTTCCACACACCCACCGCGGGTGGTACAATACAAAACGCCGGCGGGAACATTCCGATGCAAAGGATGGAGGGACCCATGAGCCTGGTCGATCTGTCAGGGAAAAAGGGGGTGGTCTTCGGCATCGCAAACGAAGCCAGCATCGCCTACGGCTGCGCCCGGGTCCTGTCCGGCGCAGGGGCGGAGCTGGCGGTCACCTACCTGAACGAAAAGGCGGAACCCCACGTGCGTCCCCTTGCCGAGACGCTGAACTGCCCGCTGATTCTCCCCTGTGACGTCACGGTTTCCGGCCAGATGGAAACGGTCTTCCGGGAAATCGAAGCGACGTGGGGGAC
>CAZSUQ010000837.1:0-2753 GCA_964609935.1 uncultured Thermodesulfobacteriota bacterium
ATCACCGGTATTATAAACGGAGATGAAAATGGGGAAAGATCCTGGGATGAGACATCAGACAGCGTAATCTTTTCCTGGTACCTCTCGTGGATCCCTTCCAGCCCCTTGACCAGCTTGGTGTTGCTCTCCCCCCACCCGGATCCCACGTCGATCATCCCCACCGTATCCCCTGCCAGGACGAGGTAGACGTTGGTGTAATGGTTCGGGAAGCTCTGGATGGGGATGCTGTAGATCCTGACCCCGCCGGACGTGACGTAACGCCCGATCTCCTTTGGCTGAACCGGTGCCGGATCACCTGCGGCAGGGCACATGGCTACTTTCTGCCTCCGTGATGCTTGCTTGATTGTTCAAGAAAGGGAGGGGAAGGCTCCTGTTTTCATTCAGGGGCAGTATAGGGACAGAAGAAATTGTGTGTCAATGAAATCTCCATACAACATGTGGAGTTTTTCGGGGAATAACGAAAAAAATGCTTGACACCCAAAAGGAACCGGCGCAATAATAGGCATGCCTATAATAGGTATGCCTATTAATTTCCCGCCGAAACCTTCAATACCCATTGTGAAAGCGTTTCGCATGCCCAACCGCCGGGAACAGACCATCCGGGAAATCATCCAGTCCTTTCGAAAGATCCTCCTCGTGGTGGATCACTTCTCCGCTGAACTCAAGGTAAAGCACAACATCACGGGCCCGCAGGCCGGCACCCTGAAGATCATTGCCAGCAACGGGCCCATCAGCTTGACCGATGTGTGCAACCGGACCTTTCGCCACATCACCACTGTGGGCGGCATCGTGGATCGCCTGGAGCGGGACGGCTACGTGGTCAAGAAGCGGGACACCGCGGACAGGAGAAGGGTCCTGCTCGTGGCCACGCCCAAGGGGAAGAGGCTGGCCTCGTCAGCGCCCTTCTCCGGCCCGCTGAGGGCCATGAACGCACTGGAGAGGCTCTCCACACGGGAGATCCTCAAGATCAACGAGGCCATGGGCACCCTTCTGGAGATCCTTGGTGAGGAGGCGGGCGAGCCCGTACCGGGAAAGGCGGCGGAAGCGAGGGCTGTGGGGAGGGGCTCGAGTAAGGGGTGACAGGAGAAACGATGAGAACCCGAATCCTTTGCGGAAAGAGGGAATGGATACATGACTGAGAAGACAGGAGAACCGTTCGGCCCTTTGCAGGGGGTGCGGATCGTGAACAGCGGCAGGAACAATGCCGGCCCGTGGGCAGCGTCCCTGGCTGCGGATTTCGGTGCGGACGTGATCCACATCGAGCCGCCCATGGGAGAGATCTACCGGATGTCCCATGCAGGGTGGGCCCAGGAGAAGAGGAACCAGCGGAGCCTCACCCTGAACCTCAAGGCCGAGGAGGCCAGGGAGATCCTGCTCAAGCTTCTGGAAGAGGCGGACATCTGGATCGAGAGTTCCATCCCCGGCACCTATGAAAAGCTCGGGTTGACCGACGAGGTGATCTGGGAGCGAAACCCCAGGCTGGTGATCATGCACGTGTCCGGCTACGGGCAGACCGGGGATCCCCGCTACATCCGCAGGGCCTCCTATGACATGATCGGCCAGGCCTTCGGCGGGCTCATGTCCCTGGTGGGGGACGCGGACCCGTCACCGCCCATGGCGGCCAAGCCGTACATCTGTGACTACATCTCCGGGCTCTTCTCCCTCTGGTCCGCACTGGCGGCCTACATCCACGCGCAGAAGTCCGGAAAAGGCCAGTCCGTGGACATCGCCCAGTACGAGGCGGTCCTGCGCATGCTTGCGGACACGTCCATCAACTACTTTCACAACGACGAGATCCCCCAGCGGCTGGGGAACAAGCACCCCCTGGCCGTTCCATGGGATACCTACCAGAGCAAGGACGGCAAGTGGTTCTGCATCAATGCGGCAAACGAGCCCTTTGCCCGCCTCTGTACGGCCATCGGCCTGGACCCCCAGGACCCGCGCTGGTTCCCGCAGTTCGAGAACTGCCTCCGGGGGACCCCGGGCGCGGAGGAGTTCGACAGGAACCTGGGGGAATGGGTGGCCTCGCGCAATGCCGAGGAGGTGGAGGAGATCCTCACGGTGAAGCACCAGGTCCCCTGCCAGCGGGTCTACAATATCAAGGACATGGCCGAAGACCCTCACTTCGAGGCAAGGGAGAACTTCATTGAATGGGACGACCCGGTCTTTGACAAGGTGAAGGGAACGGGGATCATCCCCAAGTTCTCCGGAACGCCGGGCAAGGTGACCTCAGGTGCACCCACGCTCGGCCAGCACAACGACCAGATCCTCGCCGATCTCGGATACGCTGAGGAGGAGATCGCAAGGCTCAAGGAGGAGGGGGCCGTGGGAGAGGTGTGGTAAAGCTTCAGGGGGACCGAGATCCCGAAGCAAACCCGATCGGAAACAGGACAAGGAAGGAAAGATGAGCGCTCCAGTCGATGATGATTACACCCTGGAAAGGCTCTGTGAGAAGTACCCGCAGATCCCGAGAACCATTGTGCTCAAAACCGACCTGCTCAACCGGGGGATCAACTACACAAAGGATCTCCAGCGGGTCACCGAGGACGGGCTGCCGGACACGGTGCGCGGCTTCAAGTGCCATCACGTGGTTTCGGACGACATCGACCTGGCCTCCCTGCCGTGGAGCTTCCACCTGCAGGACGACACCTACATCAAGCTGATCCTGGACCTGGACAGCCCCTACACCATACGGTTGGAGCCGGACCACACCTTCATGATCTACCGGAGGGAAGAGCCCATCGAGCAGGTCT
>CAZSUQ010000838.1:0-2750 GCA_964609935.1 uncultured Thermodesulfobacteriota bacterium
CATTATGTTTTTAAAGTACGCCTCCGCGACCTGGCCCTTCGCCCGCCTTGTATATGGACATTTCTGCTTCGCCGGAATATAATTTTCCCTTTGAAAACATAATGTTATGGTCTCTTCCTGCCCGAACTCCCCGGGCAGGGGGCCACATTCTTCCTCCTGTATAGTTTTTCCTCCTCAAACACACATTTTTGGCCTCATATTCGGCCAATTTGCTTGCAAATCAGACGGGTTTCTGATAGATTGTGCCCTTCGGATTGAATGAGTCGTCATTCATTCGGTCCTGCGTATGGGCAATGGATGTTCTGTTGCCCCGGAGCCTACTCCAAACCCGGCAGCTCGGCTGTTCCCTCTGCTGCAAAGGGCTTTGTGAGCAACTCCTCTTTCAAGCCGTCTGGACCGCCACCCTTGGAGGCGTGCCGAATAGGGTCTCTTTTCACCTTCATCCGCGGAAAAAGAACAACGTTGTCTGCTAGCGTAATCATAAAGGTGGATTGACCGGGTTCACGGGCCGGACTATCCATCCGGTGTACAATTTTCTTCAATAACGCAAACGCTCACGAGGAGGCGGAAACGATGGCAGAGAGACCCAAACTGGATCCCACGAAGCTGAAAGACTTTGAGATCGCCGAGGCATCAGAGCCGTACATGAAGACGGTGTACCAACTCGGTGAAGAACTGGGGCTGGAAAAGGAAGAGCTTCTGCCCCACGGTCACTACGTGGCCAAGGTGGATTTCCGGCAGGTTCTGGCCCGGCTGAAAGACAAGCCCCAGGCCAAGTACATCGACGTGACCGCCATCACCCCGACCCCGCTGGGTGAAGGAAAATCCACCTCCACCATGGGCCTCACGCAGGGCATGGGCAAGCGCGGCAAGAACGTCATCGCCGCCATTCGCCAGCCGTCCGGCGGTCCCACCATGAACATCAAGGGATCGGCTGCAGGCGGAGGCATGTCCCAGTGTATCCCCCTGACCCCCTTCTCCCTGGGGCTCACGGGAGACATCAACGCCATCATGAATGCCCACAACCTGGCCATGGTGGCCCTGACCAGCCGCATGCAGCACGAGCGCAACTACGACGACGCCACCCTGGAGCGGCTGAGCAAGATGAGGCGTCTCGACATCGACCCCACCAACGTGGAGATGGGCTGGATCATGGACTACTGCGTCCAGGCCCTCAGAAACATCATCATCGGCATCCCGGGCGTGAACGGCAAGGCGGACGGGTACCAGATGGCGAGCAAGTTCGGTATCGCGGTCTCCTCCGAGGTGATGGCCATCCTGAGTGTGGCCACGGACCTGAAAGACATGCGTGAGCGCATGGGCAAGATCGTGGTGGCCTACGACAAGAAGGGCAACCCCATCACCACGGAAGACCTGGAAGTGGCCGGCGCCATGACCGCATGGATGGTGGAGGCCCTGAACCCCAACCTCATGCAGACCGTGGAAGGCCAACCGGTCTTCGTGCACGCCGGGCCCTTTGCCAACATCGCCATCGGCCAGAGCTCCATCATCGCCGACCAGGTGGGCCTGAAGCTCGGCGACTACCACATCACCGAGTCCGGGTTCGGAGCGGACATCGGCTTTGAGAAGTTCTGGAACCTGAAATGCCGCTTCTCCGGCCTGAAGCCCAATGCTGCGGTGGTTGTGGCCACGATCCGGGCCCTGAAGTGCCACGGTGGCGCCCCGATCCCCGTGCCCGGCAAGCCCATGCCCGATGAGTACCAGGGCGAGAACGTGGAGTGGGTGGAAAAGGGCTGCGGCAACCTGGTCCATCACATCAACAATGTGAAGAAGGCGGGCATCAACCCCGTGGTCTGCATCAACGCCTTCTACACGGACACGGACAACGAGATCAAGAAGGTGCGGGAGATGGCCGAGGCCGCAGGCGCGCGCGTGGCCCTGTCCCGTCACTGGGAGAAGGGCGGCGATGGAGCCCTGGAGTTCGCCGATGCAGTGGTTGAGGCATGTGATGAGCCCAACGACTTCAAGCTTCTCTATGAGCTTTCCATGCCGCTCCGGCAGCGGATCGAACTGATCGCCAAGGAGGTCTACGGGGCCGACGGTGTGGAATACTCGGCGGATGCCAAGTCCAAGCTGGAGAAGATGGAGAAGGATCCGGAAATCCAGAAGCTCGGCATGTGCATGGTGAAGACGCATCTGTCTCTGACCGACAACCCGGCCCTCAAGGGCGTGCCCACGGCCTGGAACCTCGCGATTCGAGACGTGCTGATTTACGGTGGTGCGGGCTTCGTTGTCCCGGTGGCGGGCAAGATCAGCCTGATGCCCGGCACGGGATCCAACCCTGCTTTTCGCCGCGTGGACGTGGACGTGGAGACCGGAAAGGTCAAGGGTCTGTTCTGATCCGATTGAGAGCCCTGAGATCCTCCTTTTGTGCGTCAACGGTATTGGACAGCCCCCTTCACCCGCCGCTCCACCAGGGAACGGCAATGGGGGCTGTCCCTTTCCAAGGCCGGCAACAGCTTTTCCGGTTGCATGGCAAGGATACGGATCTCCGCCGTGAAGGCTGAGAATTGGTTTTCAGATATTTCAATTCCAAGGGAAAGGAGCCAATGACATGTCGGCAGAACTTATCAGCGGAACCCAGATCCGCAAGGCCATCCTTGCCGAACTGAAGCAGGAAGTGGCGGCCATGAAGGAAAAGTGCGGTAAGGTCCCGGGTCTGGTCACCATCCTGGTGGGCGAGAACCCCGCCTCCATCAGCTACGTGACCCTGAAGGTCAAGACGGCGG
>CAZSUQ010000839.1:0-2750 GCA_964609935.1 uncultured Thermodesulfobacteriota bacterium
GGATGCGCTCCGTGAAAGCGGGAATTTGATCGAAGCGGATGAAGAGAACTATGAATTAAAGTTTAAAATGAGGCTTGTGCTTTTCAAGCTTTTCGTTAAGAGAAAATTCGTAGCCGCGAACGACAAGACCTATTCCGTCTCCTTTGGAGGCTTGAGTTGGGATTACAAGAAAAGGGCTCAGGTCATGGATCATGTCCTGGCTTCCGCCAAATCCTCGATCCCGAAATCCCAGATCCTTTCCATGAGAAGAGACGCAAACAGAATCAAGAGGGATGAGTTTCGTAACGGCATCTACAGCATCAAGATGGACGGCACGGGCCTGAAAAGGCTGTATGCCAGTCATTTTCCCATTCGCGGGCCTGAAGTGTCCCCTGATGGAAAGAAGATTGTTTTCTATCACTATACAAAAGATTCAAACGGTGACGGGGTCATCGGTGACAACGACTTCGAGTCCGCGGAGATGGCCGCGGTGAATATGGATGGGACAGGGTTCGAGACCTTGACCCAGAACGATTTCTGGGACCTGCAACCCAACTGGACCAGCGACGGAAGAAAGATCCTTTTTGTTTCGAACAGAGACAGTGGCAGGAAGCTTGACCTGGATCTTTTCGAGATGGATTTGGATACGCGCAGGGTGACGAACATTACAAATACACCGGATCTCATTGAGGCGGACCCGGACTGCCGTGCAGGGAAGGTTGTGTTTACCCGCTTTGATCAGGACAGTAACGGCCAGAGCATATGGATCATGAATGAGGGCGGATCGAACCAGAGACGGATCAGTTTCCCGGCAAAATCCGGCAAGAGCAAGGCAGGCAATCTTTTCGGTGATTATGATCCAGCCTTGACGCACGACGGGAGTCGGGTCGTGTTCTCCAGGCTGGCGGATGACAGTTTCAAGATCGAAGGCAATGCTGTGGGCAACTACGAGCTTTACAGCATGGACGCGGACGGGTCCAAGGCAAGAAACATAAGCAACACCGCATTTCTCGAAGGGGTGGCGGAATGGTCACCGGACGGGAAGCATATTTGCTACGTCGTGGTGGACAAGAGTGTGGGGGACAGGTACAGGATCTATGTTGCGGATATTGACGGGAAGAACAGGCAAAAGATCCTTCGGAATGCGCCCATTGTTTTCTTGGCCCGTGATCCCATCTGGTTCCCGAACGTACCGGGGGAACATCCGGATATCATCTTCATCGGCGAGTGGTTTCAATAATCTACTCCGTACCCGGCTTCCGAACGAAGCGAATCCGGAGAGGGTCGCGGCGTTTCGTGGAAAGTGGGTTCTCCGGATCAAAACGGACAGAACAAACTTACAGGGAAGGTGTAGATGACTTCTCCAAATCCGAATCGGCTGAAACGATTCCTCGCCAACCTCGCACTCATCTGTTTCGGTCTCTTCGTTGTTCTTGGGTTGCTTGAAGCAGCGTTAAGGATCCTGTCGCCTTCGGATGTTCCGTGGCAGAGGCACGAAATCCTCGGCCACGCGCACGTGCCCGGGAAAGAAGGTGTTTATAGGGAAAAAGGACTGTCGACACCTTTCCGGTTCAACTCCCAGGGATGGAGAGACAGGGAATACCCGCTGGAGAAACCAAAAGGCGCCTTCCGTATCCTCGTTCTCGGCGATTCTTTTACAGAGGGTCTCCAACTCCCGGTTGAAGAAACCTTCACCGAACGGCTCGAAGAGAAGCTCAATCGAGACCAAAACCGGCCGATCGAGGTGATCAACACGGGTGTGGGAGCCTTTTCTACGGATCAGCAGTACTTGGCGCTCAAACATTATGGAGTGCCCTACAAACCCGACCTTATCATCCTTGCGTTCTGCGTAGAAAACGATATTTACGGAAACCTCCTCGAACTGCGAGGGGAACACCATAAGCCTTACTTTTTCATTGATGAATCCGGAAGGCTTGTACAGAAGAAATTCGAATTGCCAAAATATGAGAATATAAAAAACTTCTTGAGAAACCATTTGCAACTCTACATGTTCTTAAGAAAGAGAATCTCAAAGATGAACCAACTCGCTTCCTTGCTTATGAGGCTTGGGCTTGTGCGCGACACCGCCGGTATCCAGAGAAATGAGCACGGTGTATTCATCGATTACGCGACACATCTGGCCCGTTACTCCCCGTCATGGGAAAAGGCCTGGGAGGTTACAAAAGCTCTCTTGTTGTCCATCAGGGATGAGGCTCACCGGTTGAATGCGGGATTCCTTCTGGTTCTGATCAACTACGATGTGCTGGTACACAACGACCTGTGGCAGGAGGCGCTCGCAACATACCCCTCCATGAGAGAGGGGGAATGGGATCTGGGGAAAGCAAACCGGCTCCTTGTCGAGTTCTGCAAGATCAACGATATCGAGGTTCTCGATCTCCTCCCGAATTTCCAAGAGGAGGCCGCCCGAAGCGGCGAGCGCCTTTACATCCCGGTAGAGGGCCACTGGAACAGAAGGGGGCATGAACTGGCAGCAGAACTCATCTATGAAAACGTCATGGATACCGGGTCCATTTCATCCGGTGGAGCGAAAGCGGTCTCGAATCCAACGGGAAACTGACCTTTTCCTTCGTTCATCTCCCAGCCTGGGCCAACCGAATCCCACCGTTCCTTCCACCACTCATGCACAGACCTCCCGGTAGAGGGCCAGGGTTTTTTCCGCCGCAGCCTCCCATGTGAAATGACGCAACCGGTCCTTTCCCTTGGCCACCAACGCTTCTCGAAGAGCTTTGTCCTCGATGAGCCGAATGATG